>SVMQ01000027.1 GCA_015067375.1 Oscillospiraceae bacterium
CATCAAGACACACTATGTAAGCGCTGACGTTGACAACGCTACTATGGAGGTGCTCCCTGCTACCGTATTCGGTCACGGTCTTGAAGTTATCTGCCGCCTTGTTGCAACAGGCAGCTTCATCCGCAGATACGGCGAGTACATCAAGGATGGTACCGTTATCGAGAACGGCTACGTTGAGTGCACATTCAAGAACGACGCGAAGGGCGATCCGCTCGTAACAAGCGAGGGTCTTGCAGTACTCGGCGTTATGACTCCCGAGATGTTCGAGAGCATGAAGGAGCAGACACTCAAGATCACAAAGATCGTTGCTGACGATCTCAAGACCATCGGCCTTGACCTGTGGGATATCAAGTTCGAGTTCGGCTACAACAACGGCGAGGTGATCCTCATCGACGAGATCGCTTCGGGCAATATGCGCGTATACAAGGGCGACACCATCGTTGATCCCGTTGAGCTGACAAAGCTTATCCTCAACAGATAATCACAGCTATAATAAGACCCCATCGCTTAGTACGATAGTCGTATAGAAGTATTAAAAGCCACTTTTGATGTTGATGTCAAAAGTGGCTTTGCGTTGCTTATGACATTGACTTTTTATATCAACAATGCTATAATTGACTGACAGATAAATTTGAATTTGATGAACTGTATGAAAATTTAATTGGAGGTGCGAAAATGGCTGATACAAAAGGAGTAATTTATATACTCACAAATCCTTCTTTCCCCGATTATGTCAAAATCGGGTATGCCGACGATGCAGAGAAACGCTTGGTAGATTTGAACCGAAGTGAGTGTATCCCATTTGCGTTCAGAATATATGCTACCTATGAAGTTCCAAAGCGTTTAACAGACTTGAGTCTACATAACCTTATCGACAAACTGAACCCTACTCTCAGGGCAATTGACACTTTCAATGGCAAACCGAGAAAAAAAGAGTTTTACGCAATGTCAAAAGAAGATGCCTATTCTCTTCTTGAAGCGATTGCCGAAATCCATGACCGTACAGACTGCCTAAAACTCTATCCTATATCAGAGGATGATAAGGTTGCTGAGGATACAGCTGAACTTGTCGAAATTGAAGTAAGTGGCAAAAAGAAAACCCAGCCTATTTCTCTTGGCGAATATCTGAACAATAAGAATCAAGATATGGTAGAAATTTATATAAAACTACAGTCTGAGATTTTTGATGCTCTGGATTGCATCGAAATGTATGTTTTGCCACAGTACATTGGTTGGAAGGTCAAAGGCATCTACTTCGCTGAAATTCATATACAGCGAAACAGAATAATGATGCTGACGCTGGAACCGAGTCGAAACTATACTATCGGTAACAAAGTACCCGATAATTTCCTTTGGAGTTTGAATTATCGTTCGTATTTTGACTCTGTGGATGATGTTGAAGAAGCAAAGTGCATAATCAAGGAGTCCTATAACCAGAGAATAACGCGATAAATTCCAATTTATCGAACTGAATACAAAATAAACTCCAGAGAAGACGTTTTCTTCGCTGGAGTTACTTCTTTATGGCTACCGCCCTTTATGCGGTGGGGTCTTTTGTTATGTTCCGAGCCTGTAGCGGAAATCCTCATAGCCGAAGCGCGCAAGCAGCTTAAACGAGCCGTCGGCACAAGCCTGCCATATATCAGGCAGCGGCATTCCGTTGAAAGTATTATTCTTGCAGGTGGAGTATATCGCCATGTCCTCAAAAAGCAGCCTGTACCCTGTTTTGAGCGCGCTGTCAAAGCTGTAGTCGCCCACGATATCGCCTGCAAGGCAGGTGGGGCCGCCAAGCCTGTAGGTATACGGCTTTCCGCCTGCTTCGCCTGACGCGAACAGCGGCGGACGATACGGCATCTCTATTACATCGGGAGTGTGGCACGCCGCCGACATATCAAGTATCGCGATATCGGTATCGCCGTTTTTCAGCGTGTCAAGCACCTCGGTCAGCAGATAGCCTGCATTCAGCGCTACCGCCTCTCCGGGCTCCAGATACACCTGCACGCCGTAGGTATCTCTCATGCGGACTATGCAGCGCTCAAGGCGCGGAATGTCGTAGTCCTCGCGCGTTATGTGATGACCGCCGCCCATGTTCAGCCACTTCAGCTGATGCAGATATTTTCCGAACTTCTCTTCGACAGCGCCAAGCGTTATCTCAAGCGCGTCGGAGTCCTGCTCGCACAGCGTATGGAAATGCAGACCGTCCAGCAGCGCGATAAGCTCCTCAGTCATCTGCTCGTTCCATTGTGCTATGGTAGTGCCGAGCCTGCTGCCCTTTGCACAGGGGTCGTATATCTCGTGACCCTCCTGTGTGGAGCATTCGGGATTTATGCGCAGACCTATCTGCTTACCCGCCGCCTTTGCCGCTGCACCGAATTTTTTCAGCTGCGACGGCGAATTGAACACGATATGACCTGCGTATTTCAGCAGCTCCTCAAAATCCTGCTCGCGGTATGCCGCGCAGAACACGTGGCACTCCTTGTCGGGCATCTTCTCCGCGCCGAGGCGCGCCTCAAAAAGGCCGCTTGCTTCGGTGCCTGCAAGGTAGGGTGCGATGCTCGGGTAAAGGTCGTAGTTCGAGAACGCTTTCTGTGCAAGCAGTATCTTACAGCCTGTCCTGTCCTGAACGGCTTTCAGCAGCCTGCCGTTTTCGATGAGCTTCGCTTCATCTATGACGTAGCACGGGGTCGGCAGGTCAGCGGCGAGTATCCTTTCCTGTATCGTCATGCTCAGTCTACCAGCACGGGGTCGTGGCTCTCGCGGTGCGGCAGACCGTACTTGTCAAGCGCCTCGATATAGGGATCGGGATCAAACTCCTCCACGGTGTACACGCCAGCCTTGTTCCACTTGCCTGTCAGCAGCATCAGCGCGCCGCACATTGCAGGAACACCTGTGGTGTAGGAGATAGCCTGACTCTCTACTTCCTTGTAGCACTCCTGATGGTCGCATACGTTGTAGATGTAGTAGGTCTTTTCCTTGCCGTCCTTGACGCCTGTGAAGATGCAGCCGATGTTGGTCTTGCCCTTTGTTCTGGGGCCAAGGGATGCGGGGTCAGGAAGGAGCGCTTTCAGGAACTGGATAGGCACTATCTCCCTGCCCTCGTACATGATGGGCGTAGTGGAGAGCATACCGACATTCTCAAGGCAGTTCATGTGGGTAAGATAGCTCTGTCCGAAGGTCATGAAGAAGCGGATGCGCTTTACATCGGGGATGTTCTTGGCAAGGGACTCTATCTCCTCGTGGTGCAGCAGGTACATATCCTTCATGCCGACTTCCTCGAAGTCGTACTCACGCTTGATGCTCATTGCAGGAATCTCCACCCACTTGCCATTCTCCCAGTAGCTGCCCGGGGCGGATACCTCGCGCAGGTTTATCTCGGGATTGAAGTTTGTCGCAAAGGGATAGCCGTGGTCGCCGCCGTTGCAGTCGAGGATGTCGATGGTGTCGATACGGTCGAACTCGTGCTTGAGCGCATAAGCACAGTAAGCCTGAGTTACGCCGGGGTCAAAGCCTGAGCCAAGCAGCGCGGTAAGTCCTGCATCCTCGAACTTCTTCTTGTATGCCCACTGCCATGTGTAGTCAAAGTATGCGGAGAAGCCCTCCTCCTTGCAGCGCTTGTCGTAAACAGCGCGCCACTCTGGGTCGTCGATATTCTCAGGCTCGTAGTTTGCGGTGTCCATGTAGTTTACGCCGCAGATAAGGCAGGCGTCCATGATGGTGAGATCCTGATAGGGCAGCGCGATGTTCATTACAAGCTCGGGCTTATAGGAATTTATCAGCGCAACAAGCTCGTCAACGTTGTCAGCGTCCACCTTTGCTGTGGTGATAACTGTGGAGGTCGTTGGGCGAAGCTTTTCTGCAAGTGCCTCGCACTTTGATACTGTACGGCTTGCGATACAAATCTCGGTGAACACCTCGCTCACCTGACAGCACTTTCTGATAGCTACATTGGCTACGCCGCCGCAGCCGATAATTAATACTCTTGCCATATTATCAATTCTCCTTATTATTTAGTCACATCTGTGTCAATGATCATCTTTTTGCATTTTCTGCAAAAATAAGTCTTAATGGCGAATGCGCCCCAAGTGTACTTTGCTGCGGTCACTAAACCGATACCGCCGATACCCTCGAAAATTCCCATTGGCTTGTCGCCCTCTTTCCATCTTATGCGTGTCCTGCCATCACCCGACATAGTGCCTTTTAGCATTTCCTTATCGCAAAACGGACAAATCATTTATTTCTCCTTCTCTATATCGTCCTCACGACAGAACGTGATGATATATTTCGAGGTATTGGACGGCTCGTGGGTCATACAAACGACCTCCCAGCCCTCCTTCGCCATATCGTTCATCACCTTTTCAAGCGATGCCAGCTTGTAGTCATAATAGACCTTTATTACCTTGTATTGTTTCATGGTCACTCACCTTTTTTCTGTTTTTTGGGTCTGGGCAAGGGCAGCTCATCGTATATCCTCTCAAACAGCGTTGACATGAACTCCCTGTTTTCAAGCTCCTCAACGAGCAGCATCTCCTTTGCGCCCTCATAAGGAAGCTCGCGCGGCGCATTCGGCATAAGCTCCAGTGCGGACTTCACAGGCTTTACAAGAAACCTGTTATCGCAGACATAAGCCAGCAGCTTGCCGCGATGGTATATCATATACTCGCCCATCATCTGACGCGAGGTTATGTCCTCGATGTGCGAAAGCTGCTCCAATACAAATTCAAGATACTCCTTTGATGTACCCATGACTTACCTCTTGTTTTTCAGTATCGCAAGTATCAGCTCTCTGAGGGTCTTGCACGCTATCGCGGTGCTTGCTCCGCTGGTGTCCAGCATGGGCGCAAGCTCGTTGATATCCGCGCCCACTATGTTGCCGCTGCAGACCGTCTGTATCGCTTCAAGCATCTGCGGAAAGCTGATGCCGCCTGCCTCGGGAGTGCCTGTGCCGCAGAAATATGCGGGGTCAAGGCAATCGAGGTCGATGGTGAAATATATCGGCTTGTCGCCTATTTCAGCGATAGTTTCAGCCAGTCCGTCCAGCGTGAATTTATGCATATCTGTGTGCTTCTCGGCAAAGCGGAATTCCTCGCGCTCGCCGCTTCTGATACAGAATTGATGTATCCTGCCGTCGCCTATGATATCGTGGCAGCGGCGGATGACACAGGCATGGCTCAGCTTCGCTCCGAGATAGTCATCACGCAGGTCGCAGTGCGCGTCGAAGTGGATGATATGCACATCGGGATGCTTTTTCTGCACCTCGCGGAATATGCCAAGCGTTACAAGATGCTCGCCGCCTATCAGCAGCGGCAGCTTTCCGTCGGAAAGTATCTCAGCCGTGCGTGCGCTTATATCAGCAAGTGCGCTCTCCGCCGAGCCGAAGCAAAGCTCGATATCGCCGCTGTCGAACACCTTGTAGTCCGTCAGGTCATCATCCTGATAGGGGCTGTAGGTTTCGATGCCGAAGCTCTCGTGACGTATCGCGGATGGCCCGAATCTGGCCCCAGGGCGGAAGCTCGTAGTTGAGTCAAAAGGCGCTCCGAAAAGGACGAGCTCCGCCTCATCATAGCTGCTGTCACAGCCGATAAAGGTCTCGATATTCTGTGTCATCCCTCTACCTCCTTCAGCATCTCCTCAAGGAATGCAGGCAGGTAGAATGCGCCTGAGTGCAGCTGCGTGGTGTAGTATTTCGTGCGGAGATTGTGCTTCTTCCATGCGTCAGCGTCAAGGTCGTTTATCGGATGGTACTTCTTGCTTGCAAAGCCAAACAGCCAATAGCCTGCCGCGTAGGTCGGGATGTGCGCCTGATACACCTTGCTTATCGGGAAGGTCTGCACGATGCGCTTGTGGCTGCGCTGCATAGCCTCTGCATCCTGCTTGTAGAACGGGCTTCCCTGCTGATTTACCATGATGCCGTCCTCGCGCAGCGCGTTGAAGCAGTTTCCGTAGAACTCCAGTGTGAACAGACCCTCTGACGGGCCGAACGGGTCGGTGCTGTCAACGATGATGAGGTCGTACTTATTCTCGCATCTTCTGATGAATTTCAGCGCATTCTCGAAGTAGATATGTACGCGGCAGTCATCCATTCGGCAGGCGTTGCCCGGCAGGTACGCGCGGCACGCCTCAACTACCTGAGGATCCATTTCTACAAGGTCGATATGCTCTACCCTGTCATAGCGTGTAAGCTCGCGCACTACGCCGCCGTCGCCCGCGCCGATGACAAGTATATCCTTGATGCCCTGATGCACCGCCATCGGCACATGGGTTATCATCTCGTCGTAGATGAACTCGTCGCGCTCGGTCAGCATTACGTTGCCGTCAAGCGTCAGCACTCTGCCGAACTCGGGAGTCTCAAAAATATCAATGCGCTGATAGTCGCTCTGATGCGAATACAGGTGGCGATCAACGCGTATGCTGTGCTTCACGTCGGGGGTGTGAAGCTCACTGAACCACATTTCCATTCCGCTTCCTCCTTATGCAAGAACGTTGAGATAGCGTATCTCCTCGTCCTCGGGGCCTGTCATGGAGCAGCCCTTTGAACGTGCGTATTCTATGTAATCTATTATCTGTGCCGTTATGCGCTCGCCCGGGGCAAGTATTGGTATTCCCGGGGGATAGCACATCACGAACTCGCTGCACACAAGACCGATGCTCTCGCGCAGCGGCAGGCTCTTTTTCTCGGCGTAGAACGCCTCCTGAGGGCTTGTTACCACCTCGGGGTCGAAGTACTCCTGACTGAGCAGACCTGTGCCGTCCGTGGAATAGCGGCGGCGTATCTCGGCAAGCGCCGACACAAGGCGCTCAAGCTCCTGTGAGCGGTCACCCATCGACAGGTAAGCAAGGATATTGCCGATATCACCGAATTCTATCTGGATATCATACTCGTCGCGCAGGATGTCGTATACCTCGATGCCTGCAAGACCTATGTCAAGCGTATGCACCGACAGCTTTGTGGTGTCGAAATCAAACACGGAGTTGCCGTTGATAAGCTCCTTGCCGAATGCGTAATAGCCGCCTATCGCGTTTATCTCGTCCCTCGCGTAGTCAGCCATATCCACCACCTGACGGAATACCTTTCTGCCTCTCAGGGCGAGGTTACGGCGGCTGATATCAAGGCTTGACATCAGCAGGTAGCTTGCGGATGTGGTCTGCGTGAGGTTTATTATCTGTCGCACATAGCCTGCATGGACGTTGGGGCCTGTCAGAAGCAGACTGGACTGCGTAAGGCTTCCGCCGCTCTTGTGCATCGACACAGCCGCCATATCCGCGCCTGCCGCCATAGCCGAAACGGGAAGTCCGCTGCCGAAATACAGGTGCGTACCGTGCGCCTCGTCAGCAAGGCACAGCATCCCCGCGTCATGCGCCATCTTCACGATAGCGCGAAGGTCGCTGCACACGCCGTAATAGGTGGGATTGTTGACCAGCACTGCAACGGCATTCGGATGCTCGCGGATAGCCTTTGCGACCTGCTCACGCTGCATTCCGAGGGATATTCCGAGGCGCTGGTCTACCTCGGGGTTGACATAGACAGGCACCGCGCCGCAAAGTACCAGCGCGTTGATAACGCTGCGGTGTACGTTACGCGGCAGGATTATCTCGTCGCCGCGCTTGCAGGCAGACAGAACCATGCTCTGCACCGAGCTTGTAGTGCCGCCGACCATAAGGAATGCGTGCGCCGCGCCGAATGCGTCAGCAGCAAGCTCCTCCGCCTCCTGTATCACCGAGATGGGGTGGCAAAGGTTGTCAAGCGGCTTCATGCTGTTTACGTCCACGCCCACGCACTGCTGTCCGAGGAACGCGGTAAGCTCGGGATTGCCGCGTCCGCGCTTGTGACCCGGCACGTCGAACGGCACGACGCGCATCTGTCTGAACTGCTCCAGCGCCTCGTGGATGGGCGCTCTGTTCTGATCCAATCTTTCCATAACGATCTCCTGAAAATAAAAAATGCAAGCCGCGCACAAACACAGCTTGCATACTTATATCCGATATCATGCAGGGCTATACCGCTGCAAAAAAGCACAATATTCCGCAGAATACGGCTCATCAGTATAAGGAATAGGTTGTCAGAGTCTATATAGCAAATCACTTTTACTACTCTTATTGACCGTTTCACAAGTCTGCGCCCAAAGCGCAATTTCGGTTATGAAGTAACCAACTTATAAAATTTGAGCTTTTAACTCAATCAATAATGCAGCCTGTCGCTGCGTGAAATTGCTTGGAAAGACTCTGCGATAACTCATCCTTCCAATTTATCGGGGTAATACATTACAGCGATACCCCCACTGGAGTTATTATACAGTATATTGCGCTTTCTGTCAAGGGCTTTTGGAATATTTTTGCCCAATTTAAATTAAATTCAGGAGCAGCAGGCGCATGACTTCGCACAACTGCTGAAAACAAAAACACTGCACGGGTCTGCGACAAATCAAATCACTTATATCCTTATCGCAGCACTATGTCTAAAGGACATAAGGAACATGATGCTGCTTACACCAATCTACAGCAGCTTTCGTCAGACACCGTTTCTCATGCTCACGCCACCGCTGATGATCTCCCGAATTTAATTCGACATAAGACTGAAAGTATATGTAAAGCTGTTCAGAATCTAATTCCTCAATTTTTTCCGATATGCGACGATTATTTAGATCATTTAAAAATCTTCTCATTTCAGCGACGATATCGACCCGAAATATCGGAGCAAAACGGTATGTAGCGATCATAAGTTCATCATCGGATAGAATCTCATCTGTAAAATCAAAGTCTTGAATCAAGCTTTCAGTGCTATACACTTTCAGATCTTCTAAATTCACATAATAATTCACTTCACGATCATTATAACTACGACCATAATATAATATTGAGGAAACATCCAAATTGATCATAATACAAGCCGTCCTCCATACCGAAATCGGAATGTGTGCAAAAATAACCTTACCGCGTGACATTGTTTTAAAAAGCTCTGCAATTACTCACCCTACCGATCTATCGGGATAACACATTACAGCAATACTCCCACTGGGGTTATTATACAGTATATTTTGCTTTTGATCAAGGGCTTTTTAAATAATTATTCTATGTTGAAAACAGCCATCCCGACACGCTGTATCAGGATGGCTCTGTATCATTAAGTTTATGCGGTAACTATCTTGCTTGCGTCGTGCAGGTCAAGGTAATCCACAGCCCACTCGCGCATCTTGTATTTCAGTATCTTTCCTGCCGCATTCATGGGGAAGCCCTCAACGAATGCAACATATCTCGGTACCTTGTGCTTTGCAAGTCTTGCGAGAGCGTACTCCTTCATCTCCTCGACGGTAGCCTCCTCGCCCGGCTTCAGCACGATGCACGCCATTATCTCCTCGCCGTAAGCCTTGTCGGGAACGCCGATTACCTGTACATCCTTTACCTTGGGATGTGTGTAAAAGAACTCCTCGATCTCCTTGGGGTAGATGTTCTCGCCGCCGCGGATTATCATATCCTTGATTCTGCCTGTTATCTTGTAGTAGCCGTCGGGAGTGCGTCTTGCAAGGTCGCCCGAATGCAGCCAGCCGTCGCTGTCGATAGCTGCCGCGGTAGCCTCGGGCATCTTGTAGTAGCCCTTCATGATGTTGTAGCCGCGTGCGCAGAACTCGCCGTCCACATTGTCGGGAAGCTCCTCGCCTGTTTCGGGGTCAACTATCTTTGTTTCAACGCCGAACAGCGATGCGCCGACGGTGTTTACTCTTACCTCGATGCTGTCTGTTGTCTTGGACATGGTGGTTGCAGGGGATGCCTCGGTCTGACCGTAGGTGATGCAGATCTCGGGCATGTGCATCTTCTCGATAACCTCCTGCATGGTCTTGATGGGACAGGGAGAGCCTGCCATGATACCTGTTCTCATGTGCGAGAAGTCGGTCTTGTCAAAGTCCTCGTGACCCAGCATTGCGATAAACATAGTGGGAACGCCGTGGAAGCAGGTTATCTTCTCCTTGTTGATGCAGGCGAGACCCTTTCTGGGGCTGAATGCAGGAATAGGCGACATCGTTACGCCGTGGGTGATACTTGCCGTCATAGCAAGCACCATGCCGAAGCAGTGGAACATAGGCACCTGTATCATCATCCTGTCGTTTGTGGACAGATCCATGCAATCGCCGATAGCCTTACCGTTGTTTACAACGTTGAAGTGGGTCAGCATTACGCCCTTGGGGAAGCCTGTCGTACCCGAGGTGTACTGCATATTTACAACGTCGTTCTTGTCGATCTTGGCGCGCATCTCGTCCACTCTGGAAGCAGGAATCGTATCAGCGAGAGCCATAGCCTCGTCCCATGTGAAGCAGCCGTCCTGCTTGCTGTCGGTGGTGATGATGTTCTTGAGGAACGGCAGACGTTCGGACTTCAGCTCGCCTGCCTTGCAGGTAGCAAGCTCGGGGCAAAGCTCCTTCATGATGCCGACGTAGTCGCTGTCCTTGTAGCCGTCGATCATTACCAGTGTATGTGTATCGGACTGGTGCAGCAGGTACTCAGCCTCGTGGATCTTGTATGCTGTATTTACTGTGACCAGCACCGCGCCGATGTAGGTGCAAGCCCAGAATGTGATATACCATGCAGGAACGTTTGTTGCCCAGATAGCAACGTGGTCGTCCTTCTTTACGCCCATTGCGATGAGGGCGCGCGCAAAGCGTACAACGTCCTCGCGGAACTCGGGGTAGGTGCGTGTATAGTCAAGCTCGGTGTAGCGGAACGCGTACTGCTCGGGGAACTCCTTGCAGATGCGGTCAAGTACATCGGGGAAGGTTTCGTTGATGATGGTCTCCTTGGGCCAGGGGTAGTAGCCTGTGCCGCGTGCGTCCACCTGCAGCTTTGTTCTGTCAGCCTCAAGATAGGGCTTCATGAAGCGCGCAAACTGGGGGAATACGATGCCTGCCGCATACAGATCCTTTGCCCATCTCTTTACCCACTCAAGGGAGATGTAGCCGTCATAGCCCATCCTGCGTACAGCTGTTATCATCTCGCGCAGGGGCATATCGCCCTCGCCCATCAGCTTGTATACCAGCTTTTCGCCCTCGTAAACGGAGTCCTTGACGTGGATGTGCTTGATGTAATTGCCGAGGTTTGCGATAGTAGTATCGGCAGATTCGCCCATGTAGCGGTAGGGATGATGCATATCCCACAGCGCTGCAACGTGCTCGTCATTCACTTCGTCAAGCACCTTTCTCAGACGTGCTGTATCGGAATAAACACCGTTGGTCTCGACCAGCAGAGTTACGTTCTTCTCCTTTGCGATGGGAGCGATCTCCTTTAACATTGCGATGATGGCGTTATCGTCAACAGTGTCAACGGGCGCAGGCTCAAGGTCTGCAAGGATACGGATGTAGGGCGTGCCAAGCTTCTGTGCGAGCGCAGCATACTGCTCGATCTCGCTCACGATCTCGTCGTGCTTGTCGGCAAACTTCAGGCAGCAGCCGCTGGAAAGGCAGGGTATCTCCAGTCCCAGCTTGTCGAGCTTATCCTTTGTTGCAGCCACATTCTCGTCGGTGAAGGGCTTTGCCTTTACCGCAAAGATGTCGTCGCCGAGACCTCTGACCTCAATGCCGTTGAAGCCTAAGTCCTTGGCCATGGAATAGATGTCTGTCCACGAAAAATCGGGGCAGGCAAGGGTTGAAAAACTGATCTTCATAGTGACCTCCTAGATGTTCTGCTGATACGTCTTGCGTATCACTCTTCTCTTCCGAATAACAAAAAAGCCCCGTCGCCCCTTGTTATCCGACTTGATAACCAAAGAGACGAAAGAGCCGAGATTCTTTATATCTGTCTTCCGCGGTACCACTCTTCTTCATCCGAAATGGATGCACCTTTCAGCGCAAACACGCCACAACTCTGTAACGGGAGTTCCCGTCTGCACCTACTGCTCTGAAACAAAGGGTTCGGCACAGCTGCTCCACGGCGAGTTCAGTATAGTCTGCCGAATGTCTTGCACCGCCCGACATCTCTCTGTACAGCGAAGATCTATACCTACTGATCCGCTTCAATGCGTTTTAACATTGATATTATATCATCATATTTCCCATTTGTCAAGCACAAAATCACATTTTTCTTATTTTTTACATGATACGACATTCTATCGCATTGACACGGCTGTATTCTTTTGTTATAATATAAAATGAACTATTATATATTGAAAGGAGGTATGTCAATGCCAACAGATGAAAAGGTACTGACTGCAACCGCGACCACCGACCCCGAGCTTGAAGCTGCCGCAAAAGAGGCCGCTGCCGCACTTGACGCCCCCGAAGCTTCTCCGCCGACAGACGAGCCTCAGCCCGAAAGAGTGCGCACGGAGGTCTACCGCTCACAGGAGGAGCTGGAGGCGCGCGACCGCCACATCCTCGCAGCGCTTGACGAGATGCTGGAGCGCAGGACGCCGCAGCCTGTCAGAAAGCCGCCTGTACAGCACCCCGATGAGAGCGGTATAGAAAAATTCGTGCTTGGCATGGTGCGTAAGGGCGCAGGCATCGTTTCGCTCGCGATGACCCTCATCTTCATGGGCATCGTCGTGATGTACTGCTTCTTTTCCGAGGCGGCGGATATGCTGCTGCCGCTGAAGCTGTCACCGATAGCCGCGATACTTCTCGGACTGGAGCTGTTCGTGTATCACCTTGCCTCGGGCAAGAAATTCCGCATACATATCCCTGCAATAATCATCAATGCGCTGCTCGTGGCAGGCTGCTGCACCATGGCAGTCATCATGAGCCGCACCTACGTCGAGAGCAAGCAGGAATACAGCAACCGCAGCATCGCTGCCGAGATATACGAGAGCGGCTACCACGAGCTTCGCCATGCCGCTGAGATAAAGGATATACAGGTAACAGTCGATCTCAATCCCGACGGAAATGCGCTCGAAGAGGGCTTAGAGTCGCTTGGCACGGATGACACCGTTATCCTCACCGTTACATTCTCGGGTGCTTACGAAAGCGCAAAGGATTTCGCGCGCGAATGCAAGACAGTCATCGACGCCTATAAATTCCTGGATATTCCCGTAACGCGCTTCCACTTCATCAGCGACAACAAATTCACCTGCTGCCGCCTTGATATCGAGGGCAAATTCATGCAGGATCTGACCGAAACAGAGCTTACCGCCGCAGTCAATTGTGTATTCGTTGACGACTACGGCTATGTCAGCGACCTTGAGGACATCATAATCGAAGAAACTGTAGAAATACTTGTCACAACAGAGATCTGAATAGAATAACATTAAAAACGTATCAATACACTATAGTAAACGCCGCGCGTCACTTTGATCGTAGCGAGTGAGCGCGGCAGTACTGATACGGAAGGAGATATGAAAAAATGACATCACAGAAAAAATCCGAGATATACGGATGCATAATCAACCAGTTCCCCGACGAGGGAATATACAGAATAAACAGAGTTTCAGAGTGGCTCGCGACCAACGGCTACTCTCCCGAAAAGCTCGGCTATGCGGATTTCCGCAGCTTTGCCGAGGACTTCCCCGAGTGCTTCTCCATGCATCCCATGGACGACGGCAACACCTATGTCATCATAAAAAAATGGGCGGACGGCGCTGTGCCTAACGAGATGGCACACCCTGCCGACAGCTTCTTCGGCAACCGCTCGCTCATCCTCAACGACGATATCATCGAAATGTCGCAGCAGTCGCTGTATGCCCTCACAAAGGTGCTTGGAAACGGTCTGTCCGTGCAGGAGATGAAACAGTTCATCTACAACCGCTTCGCCGCCGCAAAGGAGGAGAATTCCCTAAACTTCTTCGCGGAGCGCTATACCTTCCCGATAGACTGCTGCAACGACGGCTTCCTTGTGAACGGCATAATCACCAAAAACCTCAGCCCGCGCGGAAAGAGCCTGTACTTCTCATTTGAAAAGACCGCGATATTCAACAGCGACTTCTCGCCCGCGCCGCGCATGACCGTTCACAGAAACGTAAGCGAGAGCGATAAAAAACAGATATACCTTCTGCTCTCCGCTGCATTTCCGTTCGGTCAGCCGCAGCACATGGCAGCAGTCAGCAAGCTGCTCACCGACAACAATATCGACCGCGCAAAATACGGCTTCGTTAAGATGAAGGAGCTTCTCGCGCAGATGGAATATCTGCAGCTTGAGGATGTCGTCCTCGGCGGCGTGCCGCAGATAATGGTAACGATACAGCGATGCGAAAAGTACGCTGAGCCTGAGCCGACGCAGGAAGCATCCCAGCCAAAAACAAGCACCGATATCGTTCCGTCACAGCCGCTGGAGGAATTCTGCAACCTGCCGCCTAAGGCACTGTCGATACTGCAGAGCTACCTCCAGACAAAGCAGGATGCATACTTCTCTCCGTCCGAGCTTCGCACCATGCTGTGCGAGGATTTCGAGGCCGCACGGGAGTCAGTGCGCTTCTACAACGGCAAGATGATCTTCCCCTGCCGCTTCAAAAAAAGCGACGGCACACCCGTTGAAATAACGCTGAAGCGCAGCACTTACGACGGAAAGCCGTGGTTCCTGAACTATATCGACACTGCCGTGCACTCCACCGCAAGCACTAATGTCTACCCGGGCAAGATGCTGGAGAACTTTGCGTTTCTCGGCAGCTGGAGCGGCTTTCTTGCCGAGCTTGCAGACAAGGCTGTGTATGAGGAATGGGACTTCGCAAACTCCACCGACAAGGATCACCATATCCTTATCCAGTATATCAAGTACACCTTCTACCGCCTTACCAAAGAAAACAAGATCTGCATCTCAGCCGACGAGCAGTTCGCCGCGTTCAATACAGGACTTGTGGATAAGCACTACGACGATATCTACGCCTGCTTCGTCCCCAACGACGCGAATGTTGAAACAAAGTGGAAGTTCGCCGGCTTCTGCACCGCAGCCTCACGCGGACTCGGCAAGCTGCTGGTAAACTGCTTCAATCCTCTTCCGCAGCCGCCAAAGTACTTCACAAAGAACGAGGATCTGATATTCGACCTCAACAAGCCGCTGCACCCGGATTTCGATCATATCATCATAGATAACATCACGCGTCTGCCGCTTCGTTTCCTCCGCGATCAGTTCTCCGACTGCCCCGAGGCACAGGATATCGCTGACCGCATCCTTACAGCAGACAGATACGAAAGACGCGCGCTGTACAACGAGCTGAGGTGCATCATTTCCGAGAACAGCAGGCTGTTCATCCGCATACAGAACCGCATCAAGGACTCTATCGAGCTTGCAAGAAAGCGCGTGCGCTGGAACTACAAGACCGCAATACCGTCCTACTACCCCAAAAGCAACACGCTGTCGCTGATGCTGCCGCTGTGCCTGCTTGACGAGGAAACGCCCGATGTGGCACTGGTGGTGGAGCTTACAAGATCGGGCAACTATCAGGGTCAGACGATACTGACCATTCCGCAGGCATACATCGACGCACGCCTGCTGTGCCGCCTGAACAGCGACTGGCTGTATCCGATGAAGAACACCGCCGTGGACGACAGCGAGGAAAACGAATAAACAAGCTTACGAAAAACAGCGGCATTAACCTTTTGTGCAACATTCACAATTAAGTCGCTCGATGTTGGCTCAAATATACGAAAACGCTGAAAAAGTATTGTAATTTTTCAGCGTCTGGTGTATAATATTGTTATACATTTTATTGGCGGTAATATGCCGTGATGAAAGGAATATGATCATGAATATCACAGAACTTAAAGTATTGATATGCGACGACTCCATCCTCGTCAGAAAAAAGCTTACGGATGTACTCAAAAAGGCAGGCATAACTGCTATCTCCGAGGCTAAGGACGGCGTTCAGGCAGTCGATATGTATAAAGAGATAAAGCCCGATATCGTGTTTATGGATATCGTAATGCCCGTCAAGACAGGTCTTGACGCACTGATAGAGATCCGCGAGTTCGATAACAATGCAAAGGTCGTTATGGCATCCACTATCGGAACACAGAGCCACCTTGTCAGCGCTATCAAGGCAGGCGCGTATGAGTTCCTGCAGAAGCCCGTAAAGGAAGAGGACATCCAGAAGGTGCTCAACAAGATCGCCGAGGCATAAGCCCTCACATTACAGACTGACTACATAACGAAAGGGATTAAATAATGTTTACACAGTTATTCGGACATTTTCTGCTCAACAACAATATCATCACCGCTGAGCAGCTCAGAGCCGCACTCGAAGTAAAGAACAACACCCACGCAAAGCTTGGCGCTATGGCTATTGACGCTGGCTATATGACTGCAAATCAGGTGGATATGGTCCACGAGGAGCAGAAGCGCGTTGACAAGCGTATCGGTGA
>SVMQ01000284.1 GCA_015067375.1 Oscillospiraceae bacterium
GTATATCTTTGCAATCATTGTCAGGTTTTCGCGGATCGTCAGGTTTTCCGCGATAGCAGTGTCCTGCGGAGAGATACCAATAAGGCGCTTTACCTCGTTGCCCTCCTTCATGGTGTCATGACCGCACACGACTGCCTGACCGCTTGTCGGCTGCGACAGGCAGCACAGCATACGGATAGTGGTCGTCTTGCCCGCGCCGTTTACACCAAGCAGCGCGAACAGCTCTCCCTTTTCAACATGGAGATCAATGCCGTCAACTGCGGTCTTTGTCTTATACTTTTTCGTAAGCTTTACAGCTTCGACTGCGTTCATATACTTACCTCCGAAATGTCACTCAAACGTTATTCTGTCGGCATACTGCCAAGATTGACTATCGCTATGCCTCTGCCCTCTTCACCAAGCACCAGCAGCGAGTCGCCGGACTTTATATCGAACATCTCCCTCGCCTTTTTCGGCAGGGTTATCTGTCCCTTGTCGTTGACCTTTGCCACGCCGAAAGCGTGCTTTCTGCCATCGGGGGCATCGTCATAGGTATAGGCGGTGCTTACCAGCGCGTCAACCGTTGTGCCGTAAAGTCCGGCAAGCTTTATGCAAAACTCGATATCGGGTGCGGTATCGCCGCGCTCCCACTTTGCAACAGCCTGTCGGGAAACACCAAGCTCCTCAGCGACCTCCTCCTGAGTAAGTCCGCTCTGCTTGCGGAAAATTCTGAAATTGTCATATTGAACTGCCATTTTCTCACCTCATGATGATAGTATAACATAACCGCAACGCGATTTCTACCAACCTGCAATTGCGTTTTTGTTATTTTTGTGTAACATTTTCGGAAAAAGTATGGTTTTGAGTGATAATTACGAAATTTCTAAGCAGCGTTGCATTTTACTCCTCGACTGCAACTATAGGATATCCGCTTATATAGGGCTTAACCATATCGGGATGCTCCTTTGCCGCCTTGAACAATTCCTGAGCAAAGCCGTCAGCCTGCACAAACTCTGTCAGCACTTTCAGCGGAAGCGAAGATACCTCGCCGCACACAGGTGATACTGTAATGACTCTGCGTCCGTCAAGGCTATTCACGCGAAACGGCCATATCCTGCAGTCAAACGGCTTGTTATCGCCAAGCCTGCAGCCACGCTCCGTCAGCATAGGGCAGTATTTGACCTCGTCGCCGTTGAAGCTCATTGCAAACACATATTCATCGCCGCGCTGTTCAAGTGCGATATCGGGATAATGCTCGCTAAGATATCCGCGGAGCTCCGAAAAAATCAGCGGTATCTCCCATTTGTCGCTCTCGTCAAAGCCGCAGCATATCCTGCACGCGCCGCAGGAAGTCGGTTCAAGTATCTTTTTCAGCATATCATTTCTCCTTTTTCTCGGGAAGCTCCCTCGCCGCCTCCCACAGATACACGGAAGCCACCGTGCCGTAAGGCGAATACAGCTCCCTGTACTTTTCCATAGCCTTTATGTCTTTCATATCCATTCCGTGCAGCAGCGACAGACCCTTGCGTATACCGAAGTCTGACAGGCTCAGCACATCCATACGTCCAAGGCAGAATATCAGCGTCATCTCCGCTGTCCATCTGCCGATGCCTTTGATGCCTGTGAGAGCCGCTGTTACCTCAGCATCCGTCATTGCACGCAGCTTTTCCGCTGTTATTTCCGAGGAAATAAAGCGCTCCGCACAAGCCGCGATGCAATCCGCCTTGCTCTGTGACAGACCACAGGCTTTGAGCCGCGCTACATCAGTGCAGCTTTCGGGGACGACCTCCACGACAGCCGCCGTCAGCTTGCCCCACAGCGTTTCGCAAGCCTTCATAGAAAGCTGCTGATTAACTATATTATAACACAATCCGCTGAAAACATCATCAAAAACCATGCGCTCCACATAGCCTTTGTGCGAAATAAAAGCACCGAGCCTTTCGTCTTTCGACGAAAGATACTCGGTGTGTTCTTTTGTGTAAGTCAATGCACCCATTATTCCTCACCTATCAGCAGCAGTATCCAGTAGTTTGCACCGCCGCAGCTGTAATGACCCACTCCGAGGTACACCGCCTGCGCGTTCAGCATATTAACATCATGATAATAGCTGTTCTGCCAGAACCAGAAAGCTTCCTCAGGAGTAGCGAAGCCTGCAAGGTTCTCGGCGCGGACATTCTTACGAATACCGTACTCCGCAAGCAGCACATCCCATTTCGTTCCGTCGGGCCGATAATGCGAGAAGCTCGTCGCAAGCTCCTCGGCGCGTATCTCAGCCGCCTCGGTCAGCGCCGCGTGTTCTCTTAACTCACTAAGTCCATACTGAGCGCGGTAATCGTTGACCAACTCAAACAGCTTCTGACATTCGGGGTCAGCCTGAGCGCCTATCGTATACTCTGCTGTTACGCATTTGCTGTACGCAAAGCCTTTTTTGTATGTAACGAACTTGAGCGTCGTGTCCTCTTTTATCGGAATAGTGCCGTTGTAGCGCTGTGCGGTCTTGTCAGGGATGCTTCCGTCTGTTGTATAGTAGATATCAGCATCTTCGTCGGCACAGGTCAGCTTTACGCCGAAAGGCGTTGCATAGCTTCCGCTCTTCACCGAAGCGCGCGGAGCCGCCGCACGCACCTTTATGGTAACACTGCTGCGCTCCACCAGCTCGCCGTCAGAATAAGCTGCACAGCGAAGCTTCGTATTCTTAGCGACTACCACAGGGCATCCCTCAACAGGGGCGTCATCCTCGGTCGGCGCACTGCCGTCAGTCGTGTAATACAGATCGACCCCCTCGTCAGGAGTTATCCAAACCATCTGAGCGCCTGAATATGTTCCGCTTTTGACTGAATAGCTGTGCGTATCCGCCGCGTGAGCAGCAACACTAAGCACCATCACCGTCGCAGCAGCCGCAAGCAGATGTATCACTTTAAACT
>SVMQ01000285.1 GCA_015067375.1 Oscillospiraceae bacterium
ACTCGCCGCGGATTTAACAGCCCAGAGCCCAAACCGCCGATAGCAAGGTCGTTATATACTACGTAGTCCTCATCAAGGAGAGTTGCCCCCGTCGAAAGTATCATTTCGCGCCATTCGGGCAAAACGGCTATCCTGTTTGGATAAAGAGTTGATGCGTGGCGCAGATTTTTGTGGCACGCTCCCACCTCGTGGTTTCCGAAGGAATAAAATGTTGGGGCGACAGATGTTATGCGCTTTAAAAATTCCAAGCCAAGCCTCGGCTTATTGGAATTTATTAAGTCCAATGATTCGGTAAGATCGCCGGGAATAAAGATCATATCTGCGCTTTCACGTTCAAGTATAGGAAGTACCTCGCTGTAATCCATGTCGTGCAGGTCGGCTACTACTGCCGCCTTAAAGCGGATATTCGGCTTTGAGGTCGTAAGGTCATATCTCGTTATCCTCATGCGGCGTCACCCTTATTTTTTGAGTAGTGCCGAATGATAATGGTAATCAGATTGATTATAGCCACAGCCACCAAAACTCCTGCCATGTCTGTGATTACATCGGCAACATCTGCAACCCTACCTGCAGAAAAATTCTGATGCAGCTCATCAAAAATCGCGTTCAGAAGTCCAAATATTGCGGGAATCAGTATGGTAAAATACCATTTTTTAAGACCAAGCGAACAAATCAGCAGAGTTGTCAACGCTCCAAGGCAGGCAAACAGCGAAAAGTGGGCAAGCTGTCGGATAGGTACTTGAATTTTATCAACGTGTACCTGCTGCTCCGAGCTTTCCATTTCGTCATATCCGTCCACAATTACACCTGCCACGATATCGGCAACGCCCTCACTTCTGTTGGCAGACTGCTCTCCGGTTTCGGTAGAGAGCGAAAAAATAATACACACATTTGCCACAACAAGAGCGCAAAAAAGGAGGCTGAGAGCATTTTTCCACCACGCACGAGTGCGGATGTTATCAATAAAATTACCCATATAGCCTCCTTTTATTAAATTAGTTTTCAGTAGTGTCTTCTGTTGCGGCTTCGACCTGCTTTTGACATGAGGAGCACATACGCTCACATCCGTCAGCCGCCGCAGAATAAGCGTCACCCTGATTTACATTCTTTGAATTCTTTATGTATCTGCAATCACCCGATATATGAAATACTTCACTGCCCTTTACCCAATAGCACTCACCGTCGTAAGAGAACTTTATCTCCACCACGGTAGTGATCTCCTCCTCGGATGTACTTTGAGCAGTAAGCTGGCGGGACAACTCATCCAAACGTTCGGGAGTCAAGGTCTCGCCCGCCACAAAAGCGTCGTCACTTTGACTGTATGACGAACAGGAAACGGCAGCTATCAGAGAGATAAGAATTATTGCAGAAACAAAAATCCGCAAGATGCGCATCAAATTATCTGCGTATCAGCTTAATGATGCCCATGCGTATACCAAATACGATCAGAGCGATAAGCACGAGAATGACCGAGAAAACGAATACTATCGTAAAGAGCATTACGAGATATGCATTAAAGGTCGCAAGTGCCGTGCTGACTGCACTCATTGCCGCGCGTCCGATAAGCGAGGTAATAACGGTAACGAGAAGCACAGCGCCAAAGTAGAAAGGCAGAGCGCTAAGGCTACCCTTGATGTCCGCAGGGCTCAACGAAATATGCAGGGATACGGAGAGCATAACTATAACGGCGAGTATTCTCAACCAAATGTTTACGCTTTCCTCTGTGAACATAGCGGGAATCATTTTAAGACCTTCAACGAGGATCATAAATATGTTACCGTCTGTTCTTACAATAGATGCGGCATTTGTGAAATAAGCGTTGGTGGTATCGGGGAAAACCAAGAACATGAGCAGCGTGAGAACACCGAGTCCGCTGAATATCGGTCCAAGACCGATAAACAGATTACCGATACGGTGGTAAATGTTTTTCGGATTGTAGGAGTGATTTACGTAACCGAGTGTGCCGTCGGTAGCGTGAGGATCCCACAGGCAGATCTCGTTGATCTTATGTCGGAAAATAAGGCACATAACTGCATGTCCAAGCTCGTGAATAGGCGTTCCTACAATAGCAGTGATCAGCACAGCTTTGTATCCTGCGCCACCTCCAAGCAGAAGGCGGAACAGCCATTCACACAGCGCAACCACAAGACCACAGATACAAACTGTACCGATCGTGTACAAAACGATTTCGAGAAAATAGAGTACGTATTCCATACTACACCTCAGAAAGAAATTTATTGTCATTTTACATTATACTATAACAGCGACGGCTTGTCAAGTAAATTATAGCATATTACTTAGAAAAACATGAACAGATTTTAAGATAGCCGTCCACATCAAAGGGCTTGAACACAGTATCGCTTTTCAGGTAAAGCGGATGGTGCGGATGCCCCTTCTTGGAAATTGCCCCCGCGTGATACCATTTTGCATTATATCTGTTGGCAACATCGACAAGGTCACGAACACATTTTGAAAGATAATCCCGTTTTTCAATGATAGCGCCCCAAGCTGCCCATAAGGACGGAGGCTGCGGAGAGATGCTCAGCATATACTCAAAGGCTTTAAGATTTTCAGCTTGCATCCAAGGATTGTATTCCTTTTCCATATCGTCGGGATTTGTCGCGCGCTGTGCGTAAACATTAAACATCAGAAAGCTGTCGTATCCGTTGTAAAGCGAGATGCGCTCTGCAGATTTGAGCGTGGGGTCAAGCTTGTCGGGACTCGCGGTGGAGGGGTTTATGCCTATGCATATCATAGGATTTTTGCCCCTCGTACCAAGTATGTATCGGTATTCATCGTATCTGCACGGAACGTAGAGCCATCGGCTTGAGTCGTACTCCGACTGCTCGCAGAGAGCCTCGTCCAGTGCCTCCTTAAATGACAGCACTTCAATTCCTGCAGT
>SVMQ01000286.1 GCA_015067375.1 Oscillospiraceae bacterium
CGACAGTTGAAATTTCAACGGTTATGGCGGTTATATCTTTTTGTAGGAATACTCACGCCGGTCGCTCTCCTTTGAGCTCCCGAGGTCTGTCAGCCATTCGCACTCGCTCTACTGCCGGCCGCAGGGTCAGGTAGTCCCCCGCTGCCGGCGCGGCGCTCATGGGACAGACCAAGCGATTTTTATCCAAAATACGGACATTTGTCACGTTTTGATCCCTGCGTCCGTATCAGTTTGATCCCATTTTGATCTTCCAATACGGACATTCCCTATCTTATATCCGTATTGTCCGTACCTGACCAGCCTCTCTACATAGCTCTCGATAGCAGACTTCACTCTGCCAGCAGCATCAGCGTCCACCGCAACAAAAATACCGAACTGATCGGGATATGCGCCCGAGCCTACGCGATATGCAGACATATCTGCAATATCAGCCTCGTCGATCAGGTAGTAAGCAAGCAGCTTGTCAGAAGTGACCTCTACCATTTCGGGGAACTCAACAGCGTCAAGAAGCTCCGCGGTCTTTTCAGCAGGAGATTTCGCGCTTGTCTGCTGTACAGCCGCCTCAGAAGTGCCTTCACCCGTTTCGGCAGCCTCGTCCTTGCCGCAGCCTGTCAGCAGCAGAGATGCCATAGTTAATGCTGCAATTGTCATTTTAAACTTGTTCATAATTATTTCCTTTCTTTTTATCCTATACTATCCTGAATATAGGCGAGCATAAGATCATATGTCGCGCTCTTGAAATGCATACCGTCTACCTCGGCATAGGTATCGAGGAAATATCCATCCTCTCCTACCAGCTGAGAGTAAAGGTCGATGTAACGGATGCCGTATTCAGAGCAGATGCTCTTTATAAATGTATTGAATTTCTTGACGGCTTCGTTATTAAGCCCGTCGGCGCTCTCGTATGTGCTTCCCTTTGCAAGCGGCGAAACGGATATGCAGTACAGCATAGTATCGGGGCAAGCAACAGTGAGCTTTTCTATGAGCGTCTTATAGCTATCCTCCATAGGGCCTGCGGCAGCAAGACCGTTTGAACCGAGCATTATAAATATACGCTTTGGCTGCATTTTTTCGGCATAGTCCAGTGCTGTCTGTGATGTTCCGTCATGCATGGGGATAGCCTCAGTGTACGCCTTGTACGGTGTATAGCCTGTATCAGCAGCGACATTCTTCATATCAAGTCTGTCAAAAAGGTGCAGACCTGTCGTGATGCTGTCACCGATAAAGAGATCATCCTTGAAAAAGTCCTTGCTGTAAACGCCTGTCTGATATTCTACCGTTTCCTCTGTTTCATCAGGCTCGTCAGGAACGACTACAGGTTCTGTCGGCTCTGTCGTGCGCTTTGTCATTGAAACGGAAGATGTCGCTTTTGTAGTCGTCGTTGCAGCAGGCTCAGCCTTTGCTTCTGCAGTGCTTTCTGCTTCTACGGTCGCTGCTGAGGACACCTCAACAGACGGCACATCATGCTCTTTGGTAAACTGGTCACCGTACAGCAAGCTGACAAGAAGAACACATATTACCACTACTATCACTATCATTATAATATTAAGAATGATAATGGAGTTTGGCAGCCTGTTCTTAGGTTTTGCCATAAAAATTCCCCCATATAATTATTTATAAATTTAATTATATCGCAATTTCATGGAAATTGCAATACAGTTTTCACAAATTCACAAAAATCAGATAAATTCCGCACCATCAGCACAGAAAATGCGCGTGCGCACGATCCTGAGCCGTGTTATGGTCTCTCCCGTTGCTGCACAGTATGCGTCAAAAAGCAGGGATGGATTGATATTGAAATCATTTCCAGCAGGCAGGCGGAGCATTATCCCATCCTCAAACGAAAGTTCGGAGATAAGCGGCTTCAGGTCTATCGTCGATACACCCTTTTTGGTCTTTTTTTCAGTGATTATCTGATCCGAGGAAACGAAAGCCTTAAACTTGTCCACATCTATATCAGATTCGATCCTGTACTCTGCGGAGGCGATATCGGTATTCTTATATTTAGGCTGTGCAACGCGGATTATGCGGATATCGGGCGGAAGAGAATCATTCAGCTTCTGCATAACTACCTCGGGCGCTACATCCTCAGTCAGACGGAAATCCATAGCCTCGCAAACGCCCTCCTGTCCCAGTGAGAGCGGAAGCATGAACGCCACATAGGTATGCGGATTATAGCCCTCTGTCTGCCATATCGGTAATCTGCTGCGGCGCATTGCGCGCTGGATGCAATGATTGAGATCAAGATGCGAGATGTACTTTGCTCTGTCCATCTTGGAAAAGAATACTCTTGTATTAACGGATGGCACGGCAGATGTCACCTCCCACACATTTTGTTACGCCGCAATTTGAGCACTTCTCGCGGCAATTCGGAGTGCATACGCCCTCATGAGCGCGCTTGTTTTCCTCGACAAAGAACTCACGGCTGACGAGCATATTGATATGGCTCCACGGAGCGACCTCGTCATATTCGCGGCGGCGGTTTGCATAGAAAGACATCTCAAGACCGCACTCCTTGAATGCCTGTGTCCACTTGTTGAAATCAAAATACTCTTCCCAGCTGTCCAGCTTGCAGCCTTTTTTCCATGCGGCATAGATGACCTTGCCAAGACGGCGGTCGCCGCGCGCAAGCACTGCCTCAAGCAGGGATGTGTTGTACTTTGACCAGCTGATGCTTATCTTCTTGTCGGTAGCCATAGAGATAAGGTGCTTCTGACGCGCCTTTATGCTCTCTTCATCAAGCTGCGGCTCGAATTCAAAGGGCGTGAAAGGCTTCGGAATGAACGTCGAAAGCGAGATAGAAACGCTGACGGGTCTTCCCTTTTTACGGTTGGGATTGGCATAGAATTGCTCTACCACTGCACGCGCAAGGTTATAGATGCCCTCGATATCCTCAAGCG
>SVMQ01000028.1 GCA_015067375.1 Oscillospiraceae bacterium
ATGGAAGCAAAGCTTTGCAGCCGACTTTTCTTTGCGGGCGAGATAATAGACTGCGATGCCTACACAGGCGGCTTTAACCTGCAGATTGCTTTTTCGACAGGATATGCGGCAGGTATGGCGGCGTTATAAGCAATATTTTACAGCATAATTCACTAAAAGCAGTGTCCCGTTTCGGCATAATCGTGAAATTTGAGTGAAAATGTAAAAAAGTTCTTGCAATTTAAATTCCTTTATGATATAATAAATCGTGATAGGTTGTAATGGGTGAATTGTACCCTGTTGCAATTTTTAGTGGTTTATTACGGCAGAGTATACCGATGCCATTTCAAGGAGTTATTTGCGTATGAAGCCTTATGTTTCGGTTGCTGTCGATGGGCCTGTCGGCGCAGGCAAAAGCAGTATCGCGCGTACCGCAGCAAAAATGCTGGGGTATATCTATGTCGATACAGGCGCTCTGTACCGTGCTGTCGGACTTTACTGCCACAGAAACGGCGTGGATATGGCACAGCCTGATGCGATTGCCTCAGTGCTTCCCGAGATCCATCCCGAGATCCGTCTTATCGACGGAACACAGCATATATACCTCAACAAAGAGGACGTTTCGGAAGAGATAAGACTTCCCGAGATATCCATGGCGGCTTCTGCCGTTTCGGCAGTTTCTGCTGTCAGGGCGGCTCTGCTGGATCTTCAGAGGAATATGGCAAAAACCAACAACGTTATCATGGATGGCAGGGATATCGGCACAGTGGTGCTTCCCGATGCCACAGTAAAGATCTTCCTCACCGCAGCCCCCGAGATACGCGCCAAGCGCCGCTACGACGAGCTTTGCGCAAAGGGCGTTCAGACAACGTTTGAAGAGGTGCTGGCTGATCTGAATACACGCGACTACAACGATTCCCACCGCGAGACCGCTCCTCTTAAGCAGGCAGACGACGCGGTGCTGGCAGATACTTCGGCGCTTGATTTTGAGCAGTCCTGTGAGCTTATCTGCAATATAATAAAGGAGAGGCTGTAAATGTTTTATGCGTTTCTCCGCAACTGCGCGAGATTATTCTATATCATCGTGTACAAGATCACAGTCATCGGCGCAGAAAATATCCCGTCCGCAAAGGGCGGCTACATAATCGCTTCCAACCATGTTTCAAACAATGATCCGCCTGTTGTGGGTATCACGTTCAAAGGAAAGTACACCTTTATGGCAAAGGAAGAGCTTTTCCACAAGAACCCGATATTCACATGGCTGATCACAAAGCTTGGCGCATTCCCCGTGAAAAGGGGCGCAAAGGACGGCGCTCAGGCAATAGAAAAGGCGCTTGAAAGCCTGAAAAACGGTCGCATATTCGTCATCTTCCCCGAGGGCACACGCTCCAAGGACGGCGAGCTTGGCAGAGCAAAAAGCGGTGTTACGCTCATCGCGGCGCAGGCTAAAGCTCCTGTCGTTCCCGTGTTCATCAAATACGGACGCAAGAAGTTCCGCAGACAGATACAGATATCTGTCGGTGAAATGATACCTGCCGAGAAATTTGATGTGGACATTGAGGACAAGAAGGTACTCAGACAAGTCAGCGCTACGATCATGGATGAGATAGCAAAGCTCAAGGAGAATGCTCCCGATGTTGATTGAGATAGCTGACAGATCGGGCTTCTGTTTCGGTGTTGAAAGAGCGATAAAGCTCACCGAGGAGTCTGCCGATAAATACGGCGAGGTCTGGACGCTGGGGCCGCTCATCCATAACAGGATAGTTACCGACTCCCTCCAAAAACAGGGGATAAAGATAGCCGACGAGGTAGCGCAGGCGGCAGGAAAACCGCTGGTGATACGCTCTCACGGCGTTACAGAGGAAACAGAAAACGAAGCGCGTGCACTTTGCTCCGTATGCATCGACGCTACCTGTCCCTTTGTCAAGAAGATACACAAGATAGTTTCGGAGCAGCCCGAGGATTCGGCGGTCATAATTCTTGGCGACAAGACGCACCCCGAGGTCATCGGCATCAAAGGTCATGCGCGCTGCAGGGTGTTCGTGTGTGCGGATTTTGAAGAGATCCGCGGATTGTATGAGCACAAAGCGCTCTCTCCTGACGAGGATGTGGCACTCGTCATACAGACGACCTTCGACCGCGGCAGCTTTCTGGGATATTCTGAGGATATCAGGAAATGCTATAACCGTGTAAAAATATATGACACAATATGCAACGCTACCTCAGAAAGGCAGAAGAATGCTGAGGAACTTGCAAAAAGAGCTGCACTGATGATCGTCGTCGGAGGAAAAAGCAGCTCAAACACAGGGAAGCTTGCTGAAATATGCGCACGGCACTGCACTACCGTGTTCGTGGAGAACGCCGAAGAACTTCCCAAGCAGCTTTTAAAAGGGCTGCGTTCCGATAGTATTATCGGAATTACGGCAGGAGCATCGACCCCTGCCTACACTATAAAGGAGGTTCATGATAGTATGAACGAAGAAATCAAAAACATCAACGAAATTGAGGAGGACTTTGCTGCCTTGCTCGAGCAGGACCAGTCTTTTACAAGATTATATAACGGCAAAAGAGTTAAGGCAACTGTAGTCAGCATCTCCAAGAAGGAGGCAGTTGTAGAGGTCGGCGCTAAGCAGACAGGCTACATAGTCCGCGACGAGCTGACTAACGACCCCAACGCAGAGGTTGCTGACGTAGTAAAGGTCGGCGACGTTATCGACGCTATCGTTATCAAGGTTGACGATTCCGTTGGTACAGCAGCGCTCTCCAAGAAGCGCGTTGATGCTGCTCTCGGCATGGAGAAGATCGCGGCTTCCAAGGAGGCTAACGAGACTCTCGAGGGTGCAGTTACAGCAGCAGTTAAGGGCGGCGTTATCGTTATCGCTAACGGCACACGCGTATTCATCCCTGCTTCTCAGACAGGTGTTCCCCGCAGCGGCAAGCTCGAGGATCTTGTAAAGAAGACTGTACAGTTCAAGGTAATCGAGATCGACGAAAGACGCGGCAGAGTTGTTGGCTCCATCAGACAGGCTAACAAGGAAGTTCGTGACGCTGAGAAGGCTAAGTTCTGGGAGTCTATCGAGGTTGGTCAGAAGTTCGAGGGCGAGGTTCGCTCCATCGAGGATTACGGTGTATTCGTAGACATCGGCGCTGTTGACGGTCTGGTTCGCACATCCGAGCTGACATGGAACAGAGTTGGTCACCCCAAGGATATCGTAAGCATCGGCGACAAGATCACTGTTATCGTTAAGTCCTACGATCCCGAAAAGAAGAGAGTTTCCCTCTCCGCTAAGGATCCCGATGAGAATCCCTGGACAAAGTTCGTTGCTGACTACGCTGTTGACGATGTTATCAAGGCAACAGTTGTAAGCATCACAGAGTTCGGTGCTTTCGCTCAGATCATCCCCGGCGTTGACGGTCTGATCCACATCTCTCAGATCTCCACCGACAGGATCACAAACATTGCAAGTGTTCTGGCTGTTGGTCAGGAGGTTGATGTTAAGATCATCGACATCGACACTGAGAAGAGCAGAGTTTCCCTCTCCATCAAGGCTCTCATGGAGGAGTCCGCTCCTGCAGAGGATGCTGACGCTGAGTAATTTCAGGTAGTTTTAAAGCCGCTTCCGAAATTTCGGAGGCGGCTTTTTTGTTTGTGAAGTTTTCAGGAACAATGCAATATTCTATTTATCCTTGTCCATTTCATATTGCACAAACCTGTCAAGCATATCTATCGCCAACTGGCGCGCTGTAGGTTTCAGCTTAGAAAGCTTTGCAACAAGCTGACGTTCGTAATCAATACTGTCAGTGTTGTTTATAGCGCCTAACAAAAGGGCATCAGGAGTGGTTTCAAGCGCATCGCATATTCTGACGAGTACATCAATACTTGGGATGGATTTAGCAGTTTCAATACAAGAAATGTATTTATCAGACAGTTCTGCTCTTTCGCTGACCTGATATTGCTTCAGTCCCAGTTCTCGTCTACGTCTGGCAATGCGTTTGCCAAGATCTTTATAGTCAACATACATACTATCACCTCTGTGATTATGGTAACAGTAATATAACACAAAATAAACATTGTATAAGCCATAAATACGACTTGACATTAGAAAATAATCGTGCTATAATTAGAAAAAACAATAAAAATCGCACTTAAAGTCATATTGATTATACTTATCGTGCGATTTTTGGTGAACTGATGGAGGTAATATATTATGGTATGCAGCAAATGTGGAGCGCAGATGGCAGCAAACGAGCAGTTTTGTCCTGTATGCGGTGAAAGACCTGATATGCATCAGGAAAACAGTGGCGTAAAACCAAGACGCCAGTATAAGACTGTTTTGTTTGTGATCTTATCAATATGGGTCGGAGGTTGTTTCTTTGGAATAAATGATCTCTACGCAGGATTTAATAAAATGGGGCTGGCAAGAACAGTTGGGCCTGTTGTCGGCTTGCTTCTGTTGATATTGGGCGGTCAAAGTCAGATATATGCGCTTATGGGAATCGGTCTTGGCTTGCTTGTAATTTCCTTCTTCATAGGTATATGGGAGCTTTTTATGTTATCCAGTATGGCATACAGACTTGCAAACGGACAAGTAGTTATGATACGTCCGCTTGACTTGAAGCTTGACCGCAAAGGTGTGGAGCAATACCTTATTAACACCTATGGCTGCGGTCTGAAAGGATAAATATGGTGACTTTGGAAGAACAGCTGCTTGATCTCGTAGCACGTCTTCATGTAGCCGAAAACGATCTGTGCCCTCAATTGGATGATGCGGAAATAAAGCTTGAAAAAGTCAACAAGCGATACAAAAAATTAAAAGGACGCGAACCTAACCTATGGTTTCAAAGCTTTATAGTAGCTTTGAGCGTTTCGCTGATATTTGCATTGATAATGCAAAATACGCTGCGCGGAAAGCCGAGCAAAATAATTGTAGCTGCTTTATGTGTATCAGCTGTGGTAGGGGTAATATTGAACATTCTTCGTGCCAAAGCGGTATACTCGATAAGGAGAAAGCGCGCGGATGCATGGTGGAACGATACCGGCAAGGAAGCAGCGCTTACGATCAATAATGCGATAGCCAATATGCGGCAGTCGATGTACGAATATGTGGCTGAAAATCCGTTGTTGGCACAGATACCTGAAAATTGGTGGTCTGAATACGATTGCAAAGCGCTGTATAGTCTGGTGCTGCAGCATAGGGCTTCATCGCTGGCAGAGGCTATCGCGCTGTATGAGAGCATCCTAGAAAACGCACGCCGCCGCGAGCAAGAAATAGAACGACATTACAGAGAGTGTGAAGCACAGGCGGAAATGCAGCGCAGATTGGATCAGGCAGAGCGCGATCGCAGCGCGGCACTTTTTGCATTAGAAGATATCCGTTACCACATTAAACACGGAGATTAACATTAAGCATTCCTAAATAACATCACACCCCTTGCAACTACTGCAAGGGGTGTCGTTATCATTGAACATTCTGCCGCACTCAGCGGATAAAGCTTGTGCGGACAGGCTTCTCAGGCTCGGGGAAGCAGATGCCCTGTGCCTTGCCAACCTCGATACATTTCAGCAGCCACGCCATATTCTTTGCGAGTACGCGTACTGTCTGGATACCCTCCTCGTCCTGCATTACCTGCTCGCCATTGGAGCCATGCACCTGATTCCAGTACTGCGAGGTCACAACTGGCATACTGCTGATAGTGAAATATTTGTTAAGCTGATCGAACGCAGCCGAAGCACCTCCTCTGCGGCAGCTTACTATATTTGCAGCAGGCTTGCCCATGAATGCGGTCTTGCCCGAATAGAATGCCCTGTCCATGAATGCGGTCATCAGTCCGCTTGCCGCTGCGTAATGAACAGGCGAGCCGAACAGGAAACCATCTGCACTGCGCGCTTTTTCTACAAAGCCGTTTACGCAGTCATCGTCCATGAAGCAACGTCCAAGACCCTTTGCGCACGCGCCGCAGCCTATGCAGCCGCAAATGGGCTTGTTGCCTATCCAGAATATCTCGGTTTCAATGCCGTTTTCATTCAGCACCTTTGCAGCCTCGCTGAGCGCTGTATAGGTGCAACCCTTTTTATGAGGGCTTCCGTTTACAAGAAGAACTTTCATGTTTACCTCCATCGATAGATATAGTAGTACATTTATTATACTACCAAACTCGGAATAATTCAAGTATCAGAGGCATTTACTCCGAAAACTCCCCCAGCAGCACCGAAAGCAACGCAAACCAGCAGCTTGACCAACAGCAACGCGCCTGTCGCTACCCCGAAGATCATTGACAACAACAGTAAAGGCAGCAGATACAGAATACCGCATAATGCGCCTGTTTTGAGTCCGTTTCTGCGCTGCAACGCGCCCCCTGCCCTGCCTGCCACGAAGCTGCCCACTGTCAGCGCCAGCATTGCCATGACGCCTGAAAGCGTTTCCGCGCTGTCAGTTGCAAGTACCAGCAATGCGCCCGCTATCGCTGTAAGCAGCGATGCAACATAGCCTGCTATCATGCCTGCCGTATACGGTGTAAGCTTATGTTCTCTTTTTGCTCTGCGCAAGATATCACCCCATTCCAACTAGTAAATTATATGAATACCGTGCCTTAAATATGGCATACCGCCGCTTTACAAAGCAAATAAAATGTGCTATACTTAGATTAAATCAAGACAGGGGGTGACCGCATGGCGATGAACGAAAGATCGGCGCTGTCAAGAACGCTCAGTATCTCACGCGCGCTTTATACAGCAATATCAAAAGGCGATGAACTGCACAACTGCCGCGCTATGCTGGATTCACTCTCCGCCGCACTGTCGCATTGCAATCACGCCAAGAAGCCACTTGCAAAGTGTATGGGCAATCTGAAACGAGAGCTGAGAAGCGAGAATAAACAGTTCTTCTTAACGGTGAAGCCGTACTTCTCGATATTCAGACCTACGCCCGAGCTTGGTTTAGATAAAGCAGCCAAGCACGTCCCTGCGCTCATATACGGCAATGACAAGATATGCGCCGAGCTGGAGCGCGGCGACCTCGGCAAAGTCAAAGCTATGGCAGATGCGATGAAGAGCTACCCTGGATATCTTTTCGGTGAATTTGAAGCGCTTTCGGGGGAGCAATTCTACGACCTCGTTTTCGGCTTTTATCCGAAGCTGTACGAGGAGCCTTTTATGGATGAGATGAGGAAGCTTTTCTGTGAGGAATGAGGACGATCTGTTTATTAATTCAATAAATAAGAGCGCGAGTAATTTAATCGCGCTCTTTTCTATAGTCGATCATTGTTCGTATGATCTCAGGTACATTATGTATGTCGTATGCGGCTTGCTGGATTTCATGGTATTTCCCATTACGGTATAATTCTTTTATCTGACTGATAACAACACTTATTTCATCCAACCTTTCTTTCCTGAAACTGTTGAGGTCAGGCGAATCGGGATATACATTAAAAAGCTCAATGATGTCGTTTAAATTGTAATTATCATCTTTATCATACGACAGCATATCAAATAGGGCATCAATAGCTGTATCACCATTCAGAAAATCTATGGTCTGCTCCATAACCCGTATCTTGATGTCAAATTTATTCTTGGTATCTTCCGCAAGAAAATGTCTGAACGATCTCTTTTTTATCTGCAAGTGCCGTAACCATTGAATGTTACGGTACAATAAAAGAGTAGCAGGAATCAGAGCGGTTACTTTTGTGTCTTTAGTTTGATATACAGCAACTTTGATCAATATACATTCATCCGAGCAGTTCGTAACTAGCGGTGAACATAATTCCATTTCTGCTGCCTGAATATCTTTAACGCTGTTATACTTTTTATATAGTTCGGCAATTATTGCTCTATCACCATTTTTGATATGAATGATCTTTCCACACTCTATCAAGTCATTTTCAGGATCATTGTTCAAGCCGATTATAGAAACGCATCTGTTAAGTATAAATGCAAATTGATCATCATCTAAAACTATATTGTACATAATTCAAATTTATATAAGGTAAACTTATTCAACTATTCCGTTTCGTATCTCCTCAGCGAGCTTTGACAGCTTTTTCAGCCTGTGGTTGAGTCCGCTGCGGCTGATAGGCTTTCTGAACTGTGCGCAAAGCTCGGACAGAGGCATTTCGGGAAATTCCACGCGAAGCTCGGCTGTTTCCCTCAGCTCCTCGCTGAGCCAGTCCGCGCCCTTAGTGCTGTATATCAGCTCGATATCCTCCACGCTTTTTCCAGCGGCGGCGACCGTCTTGTCGAGATTGGCGCTCTCGCAGTTTACCGAGCGGTTGACGCGGTTGCGGAAGTCCTTCATTATCTTCACCTGCATTATCTCCAACGAATGAGCCGCCGCGCCGATATAGGTCAGGAAATCCTCGATAAGCTCGCTCTCCTTTGCATACAGGACTAAATTTCTGCGTGAGCGAAGCGTGGTCTTTACTGCCATTCCGTGTTCGTTGATAAAGTCATGCAGCGACTGCGCACGGCTGTTGTCGGGCAGCACTATCTCAAGGTGATATTCCTTATTCGGGTCAGTAACTGAGCCGCAGGCAGCAAACACGCCGCGCAGAAACGCTCCGCTCTCGTCGTCATTTCCTGACACCACCGCTGCATTGATATCGGTATAATCCCCGAAGCGCTCGGCTATCGTATCGTAGCCGTCCTTGATGCGGAATGTGTAAAGCGAGCCGCTGTTTTTGACGAGGCGCACCATCTCGTGCTTTACCTCGGGGAATACAGCATCGCACAAAGCTCTGACCGCATTGAGCAGGTACATCTTCTCTGTCTGCACGAGCGGCATCCCGTCAGCCATGCGCGAGGAATAGAATACCCCGTACAGCATCGCTGCCATCTCGCCCTGCGGCATTTCCTTTACGTCGCAAAGCTCTTTTTTGATATCGGATGAGAACGACATTTTATCCTCTCCTGTATTATGCTTATTTCTTCTCTACATCACGGTGCAGTGTGCGCACTCTGAAATCGCGTCTGCGCAGATACGCCGCGGTATGCTCCGCAAATGTAACGCTGCGATGCTTTCCGCCCGTGCAACCGAATGCTATAACAAGGCGGCTCTTGCCCTCTGTTACATAGTGCGGTATAAGGAATTCAATAAGGTCAAACAGCTTGTCCTGTAGCGTTACTGATTGAGGAAAGCTCATGACATAATCGCGCACTTCCTTGTCAAGACCCGTCTTGTGCTTCAACTCAGGAAGATAAAACGGATTAGGCAGACAGCGCACATCAAACACAAGGTCAGCCTCACCAGGCGCGCCATACTTGAAGCCAAAGCTCATGCAGCTCACCAGCATACCATCCGAAGCCTTTTCAAGAAACAGACCCGCTATCTGCTCCTTAAGCTGACCGGTAGACAGCATCGAGGAATCCACTATGTAATCCGCATTCTCACGAATGCTGCCAAGCAGCTCTATCTCAGCGTCTATCGCCTTGGTTATGTCGCCCTCAGACGCCTCCTCAAGCGGATGCTTGCGGCGCGTTTCCTTGTAGCGCTTGTTGAGCACCTCGCGCGAAGCCTCCAGAAACAGCACCTTTACATTTATTCCGCGTATGTGCAGCTTTGTTATGCTGTCGCCCAGCTTGAAAAACATAGCGCCGCCGCGGATATCAGTCACTATAGCGACCTTTGTTATCTCATCGTTATCATTACACATAGCAGCGAAGTCGGGTATAAGCTGCGGCGGCATATTGTCGATGCAGAAATATCCGATGTCCTCCAGCACCTTTACCGCGGAGGATTTTCCTGAGCCTGAAAGTCCTGTAACTATTACAAATTCCATCTTTATGTCCTCACTGACCGTTGCTTATTCCAGTATCAGCATCTCACATTCAAGGTCTACGCCCTTTTGCTGCTTTACAGTATCCTTGACGTGCTGCACCACTGCCATCACATCCTCAAAGCTAGCGCCGCCCCTGTTGATGACAAAACCGCTGTGCTTCTCGCTCACCTGTGCGCCACCTACGGAATAGCCTTTAAGTCCGCACTCCTCTATCAGCGCCGCGGCAAAGTAGCCCTCAGGTCGCTTGAAGGTGCTGCCGCAGCTTGGAAATTCAAGCGGCTGCTTATCCTTGCGGCGTCCCATAAGGTCGTCCATCTTCGCCTTTATCTCGGTCTTGTCGCCTTTTTTCAGCTCCATCGTCACGGAGGTAATAACGCACCGCTTGCCCGAAAAAAAGCTGTGTCGGTAGGAAAGCTGCATATCCTCTGCGCGCATTTCGCACAATATGCCGTTTTCGTCGATATATCGGCAGGACTTTACTACATCCTTCATCTCGCCGCCATAAGCGCCTGCATTCATGTACAGCGCACCGCCGACAGACCCCGGAATGCCGTAGGCAAATTCAAGCCCCGTAAGCTCGTTTTCAAGCGCCGCCATACAGACGGATTTAAGGCTTGCACCTGCCTGTGCCGTTATCTCGCCGCCTTTAACATCAACCGCCGAAAACTCGCGCGAAAGAAGTATAACGCAGCCGCGATAACCCTCGTCACTGACAAGAACATTGCTGCCTTTTCCCAACACAAAGAATGGTACATCCTCTGCCTTGCACACGGCTGCCGTCTGAGCGAGCGCTTCCTCGCTGTCGGGCTGCACAAGGATATCACAAGCACCGCCTATCTTCATTGAGGTGTGGGAATTGAGCGGCTCGTTAAGGCTGTATTTCATGCCGAGGTCGCGGCAGAGCTTTTCAAGAGAAGCGTAATTCAAGACGTTTTCCTCCGAATAATAATTAACGGGCAGGCTGAAATCAGTCCGCCCGTTTGGTGCTTTTGGCTTATTCAGCCAGTGTATACAGATAAGCTGCGCCGATGATGCCTGCGTCGTTGCCGAGCTTTGCGATATCCAGCTTTGTGGAGCGTGTCGGGTCGATGCAGTAGCTTTCGCGCTTGATGAACTCGTTGAGCGGCTTTGTGAGGTTCTCGCCCTCCTTGCAGATACCGCCGCCGATGAGCAGCACTTCGGGCTGGAATGTATTAACGATATTCGTCAGACCGCAGCCGAGATAGTTGATGTACATATCCACAACGTCGCACGCGGACTTGTCGCCCTCGCGCCAGCCGTCAAATGCAGTCTTTCCGTCAACGTTATTGATGTCACCGCCGCAGATATCCCACATCTTGCTGTCCTTATTTTCTTCCATAGCTTCCTTGGTCATGTTGATAAGAGCGGTAGCGGAAGAGTAAGCCTCAAAGCAGCCCTTTCTGCCGCAGCCGCACTGTCTGCCGCCATAGTGGATAACAGTGTGACCAAGCTCTGCGCCACAGTAGTTGAAGCCAGTGTAGATCTTGCTGTCTATGATGATACCGCCGCCGACACCTGTGCCGAGAGTTACTACGACAACATCCTTGTAGCCCTTACCTGCACCGTTGAGCACCTCACCGAATGCAGCTGCATTTGCGTCGTTCTCAACATATATCTCCTTGTTCAGCTTCTTCTGGATAAGTGCGCGCAGGTCGGTGTTGTTGAAGCCGAGGTTGCAGCTGTACAGCACGATGCCGCTGTTGCGGTTTGCAACGCCCGGAGTACCGATACCAATGCTGTTTACCTCTCCGATAGTTACCTTTGCTTCATTTAGCGCTGTCCATACTGTTTCAACGATAGCGTCTGCTATCTCCTCAGCAGGTCTGGGAAGGTTGGTCTTTGCTGTAGCCTTTGAAACGATGTTGTAGTTTTCGTCAACAAGACCTACCTTGATATTTGTTCCGCCGAGGTCTATTCCTATATTGTACATTGGTTTTAAGATTCCTTTCAAGTTATTATATTACAGATTCAGATCAGACATGATATCCTCTTCGTCAGAGTCGATACCAAGCTGTCTGAGCAGATCCTTTGCCGCGTTGTAGCCCATCTTCTTCTGACGGTTGTTCATCGCTGCTACCTCAAGGATAACGGCAAGGTTACGACCGGGCTTTACGGGGATGGTCAGCAGCGGCACCTTAACGCCGAGGATGGTCATGAAGTGAGTATCTACACCCATTCTGTCGTAGGTCTTTTCGGGATTCCACAGCTCCATCTCAACCACCATGTTGATCTTTTCGGTGAGCTTTACAGCACCCACACCGAACAGCTGTCTTGCATTGATAATACCTATGCCGCGCAGCTCCAGAAAATGACGGATATTATCGGGAGAGCTTCCGACAAGCGTGATGTTGGAGGCTTTCTTTATCTCCACCGCGTCGTCCGCAATAAGGCGATGTCCGCGCTTGACGAGCTCGATAGCAGTCTCAGACTTACCTACGCCGCTCTCGCCGAGGATAAGCACACCCTCACCGTAGATCTCGATAAGAACGCCGTGACGCGTGATTCTTGGTGCAAGCTGAAGATTAAGGAATGCGACCAGCTTTGCGATGAATGTAGAGGTACTCTCCTCTGAGCAGAACACAGGTATCTCATACTCAGCAGCAAGCTCCAGCATCTCAGGGAACGGCTCGAGGTTGCGCGTGATTATCAGCGCGGGAAAATGATAGCCGAACAGGTCTGCAATGCGCTTGCGGCGCGTTTCGGGGTCAAGCCCGTTGAGGTAGGCATACTCGCTGTTGCCGACTACCTGTATGCGCTTGTTGTCGAAATACTCATAAAAGCCCGAAAGCTGAAGTCCGGGACGGTTGGTATCGTTGCTGGAAATGAGCTTGTTGCCGCCGTTTTCGGGCATATAGGCAACGCCCAGACGAAATTCGTCGATGATCTTCTGCAGGGGGAACGAAAATTCCCTGTTTATTTCTTCGAGAGGCATAATGATGATCCTTTCTCTTTTACGTCATTCAAGACATCCAAAACAACTGGATGCTCTTGATATTATTATACCTTATAGCGCTGATTATTTCAAGTGCTTTAACAATTATTTTATATCGTGCAGTTTCGTCAAATTCCACAAAACCAAACATCAAAATTGTTTTAAAAAAAAGTAGACAATTCATAAATGTTGTGCTATAATGGGAATAAGGGAAATTATATTAAGCGTAGAACGCATTTTCATGGAGGTAACAAATATGGCTAAAAAGAAGCTGTTCGGAAATAATATAAAGCCGTCCTGCAAGTACTGCGAGCTTGGCACCCCGCTTGAGGGCGATAAGATCAATTGTCCCAAGATGGGCACAGTAAAGACATACGACTCCTGCAAGAAGTTCGTATACTCTCCCCTCAAGAGAATACCCAAGAAGGAGCTGCAGCTTGCTAACTCCGCGGTAAACGATATCGACTTCTGATATCTGCAACAGAATACATAAAGGCGGACGCGTTCCGCCTTTTTTGTTTGCAATGGTTACAGTTCAGTTACAAAGCGGTTACAGTTTGGAAACCCTGTTGCAATAAGCGCCTCAGCGTTGTACAATAGCATCATGGGGGTGTATATCATGAAAAGATACTGCGCATTTTTACTGGCAGCCGTAATGCTTCTGACTGCTTGTTCGGGCGAAGCAGAGATATCTTCTGCCGATAGCATACAGGCTCATTCTACCGCCGAAGCAGCTCAGCCGACTACGGAGCTGCCCGAGGTCACAGAAGAAGCGACTGCTGAGCCGATACAGACAACATCAACAACGGATGTTGAGCCTGAGCCTGTTCCAGAGCAGCAAAACGAGCCTTTAAAGCTTACTGTAAGATCTGACGAAGAACGAGTAGAATACTTCCTGCCGATCAGGGTGATCGAGCCTGAATACCTGCCCGAAAACGAATTCCCGAATCCCTCTCATATCGCTTTGGCAAAGGAAGCCTGCTGGCAGGACGAAGATATACAGATACAGATTGAGGATTTCCGCTCAATACTGGAAGAGAGCCGTATCTATCCACGCTGCGTGGACGAACTGTGGGTAGAACAGGCGATAAGCTATGACTTCGACAACGATGGAACAGATGAGAGCGTCATCGTATTGACAGTGCCGTCTTACCACTGGATAGGCACGGCGATGATATACTATTGCGACGATCAAAATATCACGCTGCTGGACAGGGGCAATCCCGAGCCTGTGATAAAGCTTGTGCAGTGCGGCGAGCATAACTCGCTGTTTCTTGGGGTGACAGGCGGCGTGAGCGGCTACTGGCACAGTATATGGTCGTGTACGGACGAGGGCATGAAAATGTCGGTAGGCACTTCAGACGGCAGCATCAGCATAGAATTCCGCGATACCTACCTGCTGTGCTATCCGAAATATTCGTCGCGCGCTTATCCCGTGGTGTGCGATAACTACGGGCGTTTCTGTCAGATACAGCCTGTGCATATAACGGAACAGGAATTCCGTTCGCGCGTCGAAAACGGCATGGTGCTGCTGCGGCAGCTGTCCGAAAGCGGACGCCCCATAGACGACATCATCACCATAGGCTACTATGATTTCTTTCTGAAAAGCGGAGAGGAGTATCTGTATTTCTCGGCGGAGGACGGCACCGCGGAGATTTGCGCGGATGAGCTGAAGGTGTACAGCGAATATTCGGAAAGCTGCTTTGCAGATGAGCTTATCGAGTTCGATTTTCCTGCCGCCGCGGATGCTGCCGCGCTTTATCCTGTGGCAGCAGGCAATGGCACAGACTACATTCCGCTGAGCTATATCGATACTGTACCTATAACCGACGAGTGGCAGTTTTCCGAGCTTTCAGCGCTGAAAGAATGGTGGTTTTCCAATAAAGAGTTTATGGATGGACTTCCCGATAGTATAAAGCCCGCTGCAGCGTCTGAAATATATTTTGAATACGGTCTTAAATACGATATAGACAGCGATGGCGAGCAAGAGAGCATTATCGTGCTGAATATGGCACCCCCACCCGAGATATACGGCTGCAACGGTATCTTCCTTTGTGATAACGATAAGTTCTATACCTTGTTCAAGGGCGGAAATGTGGGCGCAAGCGTAAACCTGCTGCAAGGCGGAGATAATGTGTACATCATGTTCAATTCAATGGCTGGCGCTATAGGCTACGACGCGGATATCTGCTCCTACCGCAACGGCGAGCTGACACGTCATATCCAAAGCGACGGAGAGTGTATGCTGATAAGGTTGCACAAGGACGGATATCTGCTTTGCTCCCCAAAATACGCGTGGGCGACATGGGCAGCGATGCTATGCCCTGACGGTGTATTCCGTCAGCTTGGCAACGAGGAGATAACGCGAGAGGACTTTATCGCTCATGTGCAGGGCGGCGAAAAGCTGCTGAGCCGCATGGCTCACAAGGGCATGGAGATGACCTCTATAGTCACCGCAGGCTATCTCAGCTACTGGGTGTACTACGAGAGCGAGAATGAGTATGCGTCCTCAGACGGGAACAAGATATACTTCGACCTGCTTGAGGGCTACGCGCATGTAAGATCCTACAAAAATCACAACTGGAATAACGGCTATGTACTGACAGACGAGGTGCTGACAGGTGTGGATGTTTGGGCGCTGCAATGATAGATTTGTGTAACTTTTTTAAGTAAATCGTATTGACAACTGTCGAATACAGGAGTATAATTAATATGTATTCTTATTTGATCGGAGGTCATACATCATGGCTATTTTAGTTACAGGCGGCGCAGGCTTTATCGGCTCACATACCTGTGTGGAGCTGCTCAATGCAGGCGAAGAGATCGTCGTAATGGACAACTTCTACAACTCCAACTCCAAGGCTCTTGACGGTATCCGCGAGATAACGGGCAAGGACTTCAAATTCTACGAGGCAGATATGCTGGATATGGCGGCGGTAGATCAGATATTCTCCGAAAACGAGATCGAGGCTGTTATCCATTTTGCCGGCTACAAGTGCGTTCCCGAGAGCGTTAAAAAGCCGCTGATGTATTACTCCAACAATCTGCGCGGTACTTTCAACATCCTTGAGTGCATGAAGAAGTACGGCTGCACAAGATTTGTATTCAGCTCCTCCGCGACAGTTTACGGCATCCCTGAAACCGTTCCCGTAAAGGAGGATTTCCCCCTCTCTGCTATCAACCCCTACGGCAGCACAAAGCTCATTATCGAGAACCTCTGCCGCGAGATGGCTGCATCCAGCGACAAGTGGAGCTTCATCCTGCTTCGCTATTTCAATCCTGTCGGCGCTCATGAAAGCGGAAAGATCGGTGAGGATCCCAACGGCATCCCCAACAACCTTATGCCTATCGTTCTTGATAAGGCA
>SVMQ01000287.1 GCA_015067375.1 Oscillospiraceae bacterium
TCAAGGCGCTGCATAACCTGACCGATATCGCCGGGGATAGCTTCAAGCATGATCTGGTTCTTGCCTGCCTTAAGTTCAACGTAGATGGGATTGCCGTCTGCGTCGCAAAGCTCAACTGTCTGCCAGTTGGGATCATACTTAACCTTTATGCAGTCAAGCTCCTTGCAGGGAACCACGCCGTTGATGTAAACTCGTCTGTTGGAGAAGAAACCACGCATGGTGCTTTGACGAGCCTTCATTCTGATGGTGTAGTATCCGTCGGCGGGAACCTCAAATTCCCAGCAAACCGACTGAGTAGCCTGATCCCAAGTATCTGTACCAAGCGTGTTGTAACGCTTGTTTACAGGGTGAGAGGGGCTTACATTATAATCTGTTCTGTCATAAGTGGGGTACAACGTAGAGGAAGACGTGTACAGAGGAGACTCCGCCTCGAACAGGATAGCTGTTCCTGCTGTGCTTGCGGGAGTGTTGTTGATCTGATCCTGAGTGGGCGCTATGTCTGCATAGGACGGAAGCTCCTCAGTATTGAAGAAGCGCATACCGTTCATGTAGATATTTGTCTTAACGCCATCAAGGGAAATTGTATGTTCACCCTCGGAAAGGTAGAAGAAGTACGGTGTATTGATAAGACCGTCCTTATCCTTAATGGGATATGTCACCCAGCAGTCGTACTCCACCTGAGGAGGACGCTTCTGGTTTTTCTGTCTTGCGTCATATCCGATGGCTGTTTCACTGTGCCAATAACGATCAAGCTCAACAAGCTTTACCTCGTCAAAGGGGTTTTCGCCGTCTATGCGAAGCGAAACCTCAACGGTCGTATTGGTGCTTGCCACGGGATAGTAAAGCATCTCAAGGTTGTAAAGACCTGCCTTTTTGACATTAAAGGACCAAGTGATGGTACCCTCGCTGTCAAGCCATGAAACGCAGTTCTCCTTGCCCTCGTGGTTTACCACTTCGGTAACCGCACCGTCGGAGGCCTCATAGTTGAGAATGTCTACAACTATTTCCTCCATGGGCTTTTCCGCGTCAGCGTACTTTGCTATGTAGTTCTTATAAGCGCTTTCTCTGCTGGTCATGCCTACATTTTCAGCGCTGACCGAAGATGATGCTAAGGTAGTGTTCTGCTCTTCCTCAGCAGACGCTCCGATAGTCATCTGAAGCTGAAAAGAGGAAGCAACCATCATTGCAGACAAAAACAATGATGTAAATTTCTTCAGCTTCGTGGTATGGTTTTTTGCCACAGTATTTTCCACCTTTCCTAGACTGTATTGCAGCATATCACAATCGGGCTTCTCCCACCCGATGGATCACAAATTTGTTCCTCACAAACGAGGATAAATACATATCCGTCCGTCCTCAAGCTCAACGCGGACCTTATCGCCGCCTTTGAGCCCAAGCTCTTCGAGATATTCTTTTGGGATCTGCAGACGACCTGCACGGTCGAGGACTGACAGCTCCTCATGACCTGCGTCGGCTGCTTCCTCGGTGAGCTGTCCGAATGACTTCATCACAGAGGATTTACGCACAAGCTCGGACGATGTTTTGCCGTCGCGTATCGCAACAACTCTGTCGATCTGAGCTGAAAGCTTTGTATCATGCGTTACTATTATAATGGTAACGCCCATGACCTTGTTGAGTTCGCGAAAAACATCGAGAATGAGCTTTGCTGTGGCTGTATCAACTGAGCCTGTCGGCTCGTCGGCAAGAAGCAGCTTCGGATTGTTGGAAAGCGCAATTGCTATCGCAACTCTCTGCTGTTCACCACCTGACATCTGATCAAGCCTGCTGTTTTTTCGGTGAGACAATCCCACCATATCAAGCAGCTCGGAGGCTCTCTGCCGCCTTCCCGAAAAACCCGAGAGCAGCAGCGGCATCTCAACGTTTTGCTGAGCCGTTAAATACGGAATAAGGTTGCGCGCATTATTCTGCCACACAAACCCAACCGTTTTTCTTTTGTAGTCGATAAAATCCTTCTCGGTGAATTTCAGCATATCCTTTCCGTCAACGAAAAGGCTGCCTGCGGAGGGACGGTCAAGTCCGCCGAGCATATTTAGCAGTGTAGATTTACCGCTGCCGCTTGCGCCGACGATGCCCATAAGCTCGCCGCGCTCCACCGTAAGGTCAAGCCCCTGAAGTGCCATGACCTCTACATCGGAGGATTTGTATATCTTAACAAGATTGTCCGCCTGAACCATGACGTTTTCGGGCGGCGCCAGCATGACTTTTTTAGGCATCTGAACCCTCCGTATCCGTCACATTATTCTCGGTAATGTCGCTTATAACTCCATCTTCCAGTGTGTAAACGATATCAGCAACCTCCATCATCGACGTATCATGTGTCGTCATCACTATTGTAAGGTCGTTATCCTTTACAAGCTCGCGGAACAGCTTCATCACCGCAAAGCCCGTTGGCGAGTCAAGCTCTGCCGTAGGCTCGTCAGCGAAGATTATTTTTGGTGAGGTCGCAATCGCTCTTGCAATCGCAACACGCTGCTGCTCACCACCCGACATCTCGCCCGGGCGATGGTGCATACGCTTTTCAAGTCCCACCTGTATGAGAGCTTGTTTAGCTCGCTGAGCGCGCTCCCGATAAGGCATTTTTTTCAGCCTCAGCGCAAACTCAACGTTCTCAAAAGCCGTCATTGTCGAAATCAGCGCAACAGACTGGAACACAAACGCCATATCACAGCGTCGCAGCTTATCCCTCGCAGAATCGGGAAGCTTTGTGATATCGTTATCACGAGTGAGGAAAGAAACCTCTCCCGAAGTTGGTCTGTCCAACGCACCGAGTATATTAATAAGTGTCGTCTTGCCCGAACCTGAACGGCCGCGCAGCACCGACAGCTTATTCGGCTGTATCTGCAGGTTGATGCCTTTT
>SVMQ01000288.1 GCA_015067375.1 Oscillospiraceae bacterium
TGCTCCCTCATACCGCCGATATGGAGCAGGCAGGAAAACAGGCGCATATGTACCTGCTGTGCGGCAACGAGTGGCAGACAGATCTTTTCCGCCATGAACAGAGCCTTGTGCTTGAAACAGCAAAGGGGCTTGTTATATTTAACAGCTGCTGTCACGGCGGCGCGGATGTCATCATAAACGAGGTACGCGAGGCATTCGGCGGCGCGGATGTGTATGCGCTGATAGGCGGGCTGCACCTTTTCCGCTCCTCAGACAAGAAGATACGCGCTATGGCTGACAGGCTGAAAGCCACAGGAGTGCAGCGTATCATCACGGGACACTGCACGGGAGAGCATGGCTATGACATCTTAAAACAGGAGCTTGGCACTGTTACAGAGCAGATGTATACAGGTATGACCCTCGAAATTTGATTATTTTGTATAAAAATATTAAAATTCTTTACAAAATTTACAATAACATATTGATTTTTGTGCAGGGATGTTGTATAATGTAACTAGAAATATATTTGTAAAGGAGAGTTTCTTATGGAATCCAATATACTCCTCGAAAGCGGCACCAATGAGCTTGAGGTTCTCGAGTTTATGGTAGGCGAACAGTGCTTCGGTATCAACATTGCCAAGGTTACTGAGATCATGAACTATCACAACGAAAATGCGCCTATCGTTCCTGTGCCCGACGCTCCCACTGAGTTTGAGGGCGTATTCACTCCCCGTGACACTGTAATTTCCGTTATCGACCTTCACAAGGTGCTTCACAAGACAAGCACCGATACAGAGCATGACCTGCTCGTTGTATGCCACTTCAATCAGATGGATGTCGGCTTCCATGTTACATCCGTTAAGGGCATCCAGCGCATTTCCTGGGAGGAGATCGAAAAGCCGCCGGCACTTTCGGGCGACGGTGCGACCAACCTTGCAACAGGTATCGCAAAGCTTAAGGATCACATCATCCTCATCCTCGATTTTGAGAAGATCGTTTCCGATATGAACCGCACTGCAGTGCTTGACACCACAGGTGTCGTTGCTTCCGCAAAGGATAAGAGCGGCAAGCATATCGTTATCGCTGAGGATTCCCCTTTCCTTAACACACTTATCGTAAACACGCTCCATGATGCAGGCTATAAGAATGTCGTTCATTTTGACAACGGCCGTGACGCATGGGACTACATCAGCGGCCACAAGGCATTCGGCGGAAATATCCTCGATCACGTTTCCTGCCTTATCAGCGATATCGAAATGCCACAGATGGATGGCCACCACCTCACAAAGCTTATCAAGGATGACCCTGCCCTCAAGGCTATCCCTGTATACCTGTTCTCCTCGCTCATCAACGATCAGATGCGTATAAAGGGCGAAGCTGTAGGTGCGAACGCTCAGTTCTCCAAGCCTCAGATCGGTGGTCTTATCAAGCATATCGACGATAACATCTGATACTTAACAGCACGACGCCGCGGTAGATCCGCGGCGTTTTTTATATGAGAACACAGTAAAACAGCCGCCTGCGATTACGCAGGCGGCTGTCTGTGTTTTATTTCAGTATCTCATAGGATTTGTGCTTTTTGTCCTCATAAAGCGCGGTATCCGCCCTGTCCATGTAGGAATGGATGTTCTGCGTAGCACCGCAATCCAAGGTGTAAGTGCCTATGCTCATAGTCACATTGAACTCCTTGTCGCTGTTCTTGTTATACTCGGCTGCTATCTGCTTTATGCGCTGCGGAATCTTTGCGATTATCTTTTCATCACAAAGTGCGAATGCCGCAAACTCGTCGCCGCCTATCCTTGCAACGATATCCGTGTTGCGCAGTCCCGTCTTAAGGAAGCCCGCTGCCGAGATAATAGCATGGTCGCCTGCCTCGTGTCCGAAGCTGTCATTGATCTTTTTGAGATTATCAAGATCCGCAAAGATAAGCACAGCCGTTTTGCCGTCATTTTCAGGCGCTGTCAGTATCCTGTTGGCAAACTCATAGAATCCGCGGCGGTTGTATACGCCCGTAAGCTCGTCATACATGGATATCTTGTTGAGCTGATCGTTTCTGGATGTAGCCGCGTCAAGAGAGCTTTCAAGCCTGCTTACGAGCCTCGTCAGCTTTATAGCAGTGCATATCTGCGGCGCAACGGAATAGATATAGCCGTAATAATATAATTCCGCCTCGCTGACGATCACGCCGTAATGCTCCTCGTTCATAAACAGCGGGAAAAGTATCACAGTGCGCCGTCTGTCGGGAGTGAAGCTGTTGCTGATGCAGGCAAGCGAGTCCATACACTGCTGCTCAGGCATCAGAGCCTCGATCCTGTCACCGTCATGATAGGCTTTCAGGAAAAGCTTATCAGGTCTGCGCCACTCGGTATCCTGAGTGTGAGCGACAGGGTCGCCGTAGGAATAGATATAGCTGCTGCGTGTGTGCGTTCTGTACAGATTGTTCATCACTGAGCGATAGCATTTGACCTCATCATTGCCGTTTACAGTCATATCCTTCGTGATATTACTGATAAGGAAATGTGTGAACGTCAGATCATCCATCATACTACTATGGCGCTTGAGCATATATGCAGCTACCGCGTCGTAGCCATACTCGATGACATGATGTATTGCGATGATCTTCTCGGTATCGTCACCACACAGCGTCACCGCGATATATCTGACGGATTTCAGCAGATCCACAAAGGAATCCGCGCTGATGTGATGAATAAGTCCCCTTGACAAAAGCGACTCGAATATGCCCTGCTGGTCGGAGGGATCATTTTCCTCGGGCAGTCTTGCATACTCAAAAAGAAGCGTGATCTGTCTGCGAAGATCCTCCACAACAGGCGAGCTGTTTGTGAGAGCGTCGGGTATGTACTCGGTCATCACCATGGAT
>SVMQ01000289.1 GCA_015067375.1 Oscillospiraceae bacterium
TTGTGTCGTTGAGAGCGTCGAAAATTCTGATGATGTCGATACCGTTCTTAACGGCATGTTCAACGAACTTACGAACTACATCGTCTGGATAATGCTTGTAGCCGAGGATGTTCTGACCTCTGAGAAGCATCTGCAGCTTGGTGTTAGGCAGCTTAGCCTTGATCTTGCGGAGTCTTTCCCATGGATCCTCGTGCAGATAACGAAGGCATACGTCAAAAGTAGCGCCGCCCCAGCATTCTACAGAGTAGTAGCCGGCCTTGTTGATTGTCTCAAGAATAGGCTCAAACTTGTCGTAAGGAAGACGGGTTGCGATAAGTGACTGATTTGCATCACGCAAAACAGTTTCGGTAAAACTTACCTTATGCTGTTTCATTTATTAGGTACCTCCAATTTCAGTGGTTAAAAAGTAAACTTCCTAAGTTTGCATTCTAAATAATAACATAAACATTTGACAAATTCAACTAATAAAAGTGAGATTTATCTAAAAAAATCGCCTGCCATTTCGGTAAAATGATAAAAAACAAACTTCAAAATATAATATATATATAATGTATGAGAAGTGAAGCCAATATTCAAAATAATTATTTCAAATATTTTCAGGAATTATGTTGACAAATCCAAAAAATAGTGTATAATTTAATGGCTTGCGGCATAGGGTCGCGAGTATATCCTTGTCTCCGGTATAAGGCGGAGACCATCAGTCCAGAAGGAGGTGCAAAGTAAATGGCAAAGACATCCGCAACATATGAGCTTATGTACATCATCGACCTCGATAAGGGCGAAGACGGTATTGCTGCTCTCGTTGAAAAGTTCCAGGATCTTATCGAAGATAATGGCGGCGAAATAATCGAACATGAGGAAATGGGCAAGCGCAAGCTCGCTTATCTCATCAACGACAAGCCAGAGGGTTATTACGTTCTCGTAAAGTTCAACGCAGAACCACAGTTCCCAGCTGAACTCGATCGTATCCTCAAGATCACAGACGGTATCATGCGTTCTCTCATCACTGTTATCGGTGAATAAGGAGGCAAACAATGCTTAATCAGATTGTTTTGATGGGTCGTCTCACCCGCGATCCGGAAGTCAGACACACTCAGAGCGGTTTCCCTGTAGCATCTTTTACACTTGCTGTAGAAAGAGATTTTGCTCAGAAGGGTGCTGAAAGACAGACGGATTTCATCGACATCGTTGCATGGAGACATACCGCAGAATTCGTAAGCAAATACTTCACAAAGGGACAGCTTGTTGCAGTTTCCGGCAGACTTCAGATCCGCGATTGGACCGATAACAATGGTGCAAAACGCAGAACAGCAGAAGTCGTTGCAGACAACGTATACTTCGCTGAAGGCAGACGTGACCGTGCTCCACAGTATGGATACGCTCCTGCTCCTTCCCCTGCCCCAGCTTATGAAGCTCCCGCTTACCCGGCATATTCCTCTCCTGTATCCAGTTCAGGTTTTGCTGAGCTTGATGATGACGATGGCGATTTACCATTCTAATTCGATTATTTCAAATTATTACGATAGGAGGAAATAACTTTGGTTAACAAGGAAGATAGCCTGAAGGCTCGTATGCGTAAGCGTAGAAAAGTTTGTCAGTTCTGTGTAGATAAGTGCCAGACTATCGACTATAAGGACGTAGCAAAGCTCCGCCGTTATATGTCCGAACGCAGCAAGATTCTGCCTCGCAGAACTACCGGTACTTGCGCTGCTCATCAGCGTCAGCTCACAGTTGCTATTAAGAGAGCTCGTCAGATCGCTCTCCTGCCATACGTAACTGAATAAGTTAATGTATACATTCACCCCGATCGGAAACGGTCGGGGTGTTTTGCGTATATAAAATCAACAGCCGACAGCTTTCACTGTCGGCTGAACATTATTAAAGAGAAATATTAAGAGAATCGTCATTGAATACCCAATCACGAACATTTGTGACTGTGTATTCGTTTTCACCAACTCTTGCGATAACTTCCTTGATGCCTGCGTTAATTATAAGTCTGCGGCACATGGAGCATGGAGTTGTATCGGTAGTATACTCCCCTGTTTTCGGGAAAATACCTGTGAGATAAAGAGTAGCACCGATGCAGTCGCGGCGGGCTGCGGAAATGATAGCATTAGCCTCGGCGTGAACGCTTCTGCAAAGCTCGTAACGCTCACCGCTTGGGATGTTAAGCTGATCTCTCAGGCAATAGCCAAGGTCAACACAGTTATGACGGCCACGAGGAGCACCATTATAGCCGGTGGAGATGATTTCATCATTATGTACTATGATAGCGCCGTACTTACGTCTGAGGCAGGTGGAACGCTGACATACAGTTTCGGCAATATCAAGATAGTAGTTTACTTTATCCATTCTTTCCATCATTTTTCTACCCCTTTTAGGTTATTATACTATAATTATACACGATAACCCACAAATTGCAATAGCAAGCCTTTACATTGATCGCTTAAAATGGTATCATATATAGGCTAAAGGAGGCATTAATATGTTCAGCTTCTACGCTTTAATATCAAGAATGAAAAATATATCACGCTGGGCGCTTATGCGTAACAGCTACATCGAGAATGTACAGGAACATTCCCACATGGTAGCTGTGCTTGCCCATGCGCTTGCTGTTATCGGACGTGATATTTACGGTAAAAGCATTGATCCTGATCGCTGTGCTACAGCCGCTCTGTTCCATGATGCTTCTGAAATATTAACAGGTGATATGCCAACACCGATCAAGTATCACAACAAGGAAATCATCAGGGCATACAAGGAATTGGAGCATCAGGCTTCCAAAAAGCTTCTCAGCACTCTCCCCTCTCAGCTTCATTCCTCCTATAAACCTCTTCTTTG
>SVMQ01000290.1 GCA_015067375.1 Oscillospiraceae bacterium
ATCTCATTTATTGGCAGCTTTGTTGCGTTGTAAATCTATCCCAACAGGCTTTTGTTATCAAAAGCTGATTTTAGATGATGAAACAGCTCCAGTTTTAATATATCATGGGCTTAATGGTGTATATATCAAAGAGTATAAAAAGTGGATACGCCTTGACGCAAGAGGAAACAAAGAAGGAGTAAATGCACAGTTTTCGATAGATAAAGAACAGCTTGCTTTTCCAATTCGTCTTGAAAAGGGTGAAGAAGATGGTTTTACGGTCTATCCTAACCCTGATATGAAAATATTAGAAAAATTAAGAGAACACAAGACAAGAACAGAACTTTGGAATGACTTGCCGACCGAACTTCTGTATAATTCGTAACGGCAAATTCCAATTTGCCAAACACCATATATCAAGCCGTACCCGTAAAAACGAGTGCGGCTTTTGTTGTAAAAACACCCTTATCCTGCGTTTTTTATACTTTTTGCGGGAATTTATCCTGCGTTTTTCCTTGTTTTTCGCACTTTTTATCTTGCGTTTTTTCTGAAAGTGCATCTCACGCACCCGAAACTGTCACATACGCATCGGAGTATTGCAAAATCCGCTCACGCTTGCTATAATTAAACCATCTTAAGAAAAGGAAATCATAGCTATGAAATACACCATCCAACAGATACCCTCTGGTGAGGACGAGCTGATACTCCGCTATCAGCGGCTGAATGACGAGGTGCAGGCGGTGCTGGAGTTTATGAACTCGCCGCAGAAGAAGCTCATCGGCACAACGGACAGCGGACAGACTGTCATCGACCTCAATCAGATACTCTATGCGGAGAGCGTTGACAGGCGGACTTTCATCTACACTGCAGAGAACATCTGCCGTGTGGAGTTCAGCCTTGCACAGCTTGAGCAGATACTGAACACCATAAACTTTTTCAGATGCAGCAAGTCCATGATAATAAACATCGACAAGATAGCAACTCTGAAAAGCCTTGCGTCCAACCGCATTGACGCCACACTCACGAACGGCGAGCATATCATGATATCGAGGACGTACGCCTCGGAGTTCAGAAGAATACTGAAAGGAGAGAGCAGCGATGAGTAAGCTGAGAAACTTCCTTGAACTATACATCACCCGAAAGATCGGCGCAGAGATAAAATGCTGCCTGACCTTTCTGCTTATCCTGTGCTATTACGCAGTTTACAGATGGGTGAACGGCTTTACAGAGGCAGGCATAATCCATATGCTTGAGATGGTGTGGGCGGCGTATATCCTGGAGTGGGTGCAGGTGCTGCTGCACTGCGATTTCGACGAGGTGGACAGGCTCGGCGTAAAGGAGTGGGCGATGATGCTCTGCGGCTCGGCTGTGTATGCGGTAGCGGGACACTTCCTCGGCTGGTTTGACGGAAGCATCGCAGTTGTAGTAGGCTTCGGAGCGTACATGGTGGTGTGCTATCTCTGCACGTTCTGGGTGTATGCAATAAAACGCTCTATCGACGCAAAGATGCTCAACAGCGATCTTAAACGGTTTCAGGAAAGAAGAACGGGCAATACGGGAGAAAGCTATGAATAACGAGAAATATCAGCGCCTCAAAAAGCTATTTATCATCGGAATTATCGTTTCGGCAGTAACGGTACTCGGCGGCGAAATGCCCATCGGCTGGGTGGTAAATCCCGAGGCTGACAACGAGATACTCTCAATGATAATGGGCTATGGAAGCCTTTCGCTTGCACAGCTTGCCTGCGGAGTGTTCTTCGGCGGCATCGGAATACCTCTGCAATACTACGGCTACAAGGCTATCGGAGAGATAGCGGAAATGGGCGGAAACAAAAGGTGCGGTATGCTCATTGATCTCGGTGCAAGGTTCATTGCGTTTTTCGGAGGAATAGTCCACATTATCTGCATTGCGCTGATGTTCGTCATCAGAATGGAAATGCCGCTTTCGGACACCATTCCGCAGAGCGTGATCGATTTCACGTTATGGCTGGTGCTTCCCATATCGGCGGTGTTTATGTCGGTCTACACCGTTATGACGGTGGTGATGATAATTCCCGTAATAAAGGGCAGGACGTTATTCCCGAAATGGGCGGTGGTGTTCAATCCGCTTATCGCAAAGGTCATCATTCCTGTGTTTGCGGTGTTCATGCCTAATACCGAGTTCGTCAATGCTCTCAATATGGCGGATATGGGACTTGGCTCGCTTATCACTTTTGCGGGACTGCTGGTGCTGCTGAATAAGTACGTGAATTCGGAGAAGCAAGGTGCCGAAATCCTCTTGACAACATAACTGTTGTGTGGGATATATTCCTATCTGCCTGGAGTGTAAATGAATAAATAACGGTGGAGATCAGTTCTCCGCCATTTCTCTCATTGACAGCAAATTGCAAATGTGCTAAACTGAATATATCAGAGGTATGACAGGATAAGGGCGAGGATACAAGAGATGCGGTCTGAGATATTATAGCAAGACACTTCAGGCTGATTTAACGACAATGACGGAGGCGTTTCAGATGAAAGAATGCTGCAAAAAGACCAGTGAGCTTATAAAGAAATACGACCCGAAACCGAAAAATGATGACGGCAGTATAAAATGGTTCCTCTATCGCTGGGACGATGGGAAGAGCGGCTATCGTAGCCTCGTCAGGTGCAGGGAATGTGGTAGCTTTTTTCTTGTGCAGTGCTATAAGCTGAATAAGTTTTCGGATAATGCCGATATACTGTATGAGGACTGGTACGCTGTTGATAGCGAAGAACAGGCGGACTTGCTGAACCAAAATTATACAGGTATTCAGCTTGAACATAAGATGAAAGAGGTTTATAGCACATCTTTTACGGATATGGATAAAAATATATGACA
>SVMQ01000291.1 GCA_015067375.1 Oscillospiraceae bacterium
GCTTTTCTTCCGAAAAAGCGCACCCCGACGTGTTGAACATCCTGCTACAGATACTGGAGGATGGCACTCTTACAGCCTCAGACGGAAGAAAAGCAGATTTCCGCAACGCTATCGTGATAATGACAGGAAACATCGGTGCAGAGCTGCTCAGCAAAAGCAACCTCGGCTTCGGTGACAGCAGCAACGGCAAAAGCGATGTTATGCGTGAGCTGAAAAAACGCTTCCGCCCTGAATTTATCAACAGGATAGACAGCATCGTCGTATTCGAGAGCCTTGGCACTCCCCAGCTTGAACACATCTGCGCACTTATGCTAAGCTCCCTCGCGAAACGTGCAGCCGCCTGCGGCATCAAGCTGACTTTCGCGGAAAGCGCTGTAAAGCAGTTATGCGAGGACGCGCTCAGAAGTGATGTCGGCGCGGATAAGATGGGCGCACGTCCGCTCCGCCGCCTTATAACCTCCAAGGTGGAGGATATGCTCTCCTGCAAGATGATAAACGGTGAGCTTAAAAACGGAAGCTGCGCCGAAATATGCGCCGATGGCAGTGTATATTCCGTGCAGCAGTCTGTCAACAATTAGCAGAACATGAAAATATCCCCGTCGTAAAAACGGGGATATCTTTATATTTGTTATATCACTCTCTCAACGCAAATCCCGAGAGCTTTTCAAGCGCCTCCTGCGGCAGCTGGACTATCATCGTGACAGAGCTGCTGTCCGCCGCCTTCTCGCTGATTCCGATACGGTTGATGAGAAAATCGCGGATGATGACCCAGTCGGTATAGAGCGCGTTTGCCTCTCTTATTCCGTCAGGAGTCAATAATATAGCGCCGTAAGGTGCTTTTTCGATGTAGCCCTCCTCGTCAAGGCGGCGCGTCATCTTGACTGTACTCGCCTTGCTTACGCCGACCAGCTTAGAAACATCAGTCGAACGCACGGGCTCGCCGTTGCGACCAAGCTTGTATATTGCAAAAAGATACTTTTTCTGTGCGTATGTCAGCATCACTTATTGCTCCTGCTTCTTCTGAGGATGACAATACTGTGAGTTGGGGCATTGTGCGCATCCCGCACCACAGGATGATCTGCCTTTTTTCTTATCTGCCACCATCTTCCACACGATAGCAACTACGATAGCAAGCACTATCGCACCTGCAATGAAAGAAGCCATATTTTCACTGATGAACTGTAGCATAGCCAACCTCCTTATATTATCTGCGGCAGACAGCCTGTGCCGTCTGCCGCGGTCTTATAAACGATTTACTTCTTGACCTTTACTGTCTTTGTGAACTTTGTGCTCTCCTTGTAGGGTCTTGCAAGCATATAGACGATGAACGCAAGAGCGATCACAGCAACTATGATACCGAACACATTCGCTGTTGCAGTACCTACAAAGATAGCACCGATCTGATATACTATCAGAGATACGATGTACGCGAATACGCACTGGTATGTGATAGCGAATGCTGTCCACTTTGCATTGTTCATCTCGCGCTTGATTGCACCCATCGCTGCAAAGCAGGGAGCGCACAGCAGGTTGAATATCATGAACGAGAATGCAGCAAGCTTGCAGCCGCCGAATACTGTCATGCCGATCTCCTGCATCAGTGCAGAGCCGCCCTCTTCAACAGCAGCGAATGCAGCGTCTGCATCGCCTGCCATAGTAGCAAGCTCTCCGAATACGCCAACGACCTCTTCCTTTGCAACAAGACCGAGGATGGTTGCAACTGCAGCCTGCCAGTTGCCGAAGCCGAGAGGTGCAAAGATAACTGCGATGGCGTTGCCGACAGCATTAAGAACGGAGTCGCCCTCAACGCCCTCAGCGAGATACTTGAAGCCGCCCTCGAATGTAAAGCTGTTGAGCAGCCAGATGATGATACTTGCAAGCACGATAACTGTACCTGCTCTCTTGATAAAGCTCCAGCCTCTCTCCCATGTAGCCTTGAGGACATTCTTGCCCACAGGCGCATGGTAGGAAGGAAGCTCCATAACGAACGGTGCAGGCTCGCCTGCAAAGGGCTTTGTCTTTTTAAGAATTATACCCGAAACTACGATGGCCAGCACGCCGATGAAGTATGCTGATGTAGCTATCCATGCGCTGCCACCGAACAGAGCGCCTGCTACAAGACCCACGATAGGCATCTTAGCGCCACAGGGGATAAATGTTGTTGTGATGATGGTCATGCGACGGTCACGCTCATTCTCGATGGTTCTGGAAGCCATGATACCCGGAACGCCACAGCCTGTACCGATAAGCATGGGGATAAAGGACTTACCCGAAAGACCGAACTTTCTGAAGATCCTGTCCATGATGAACGCTACACGGGAAATGTAACCAACATCCTCAAGGATAGACAGCAGCAGGAACAGGATGAGCATCTGCGGAACGAAACCGAGAACTGCACCAACGCCGCCTACGATACCGTCCTGAATAAGGCTGTACAGCCACTCCGCAATAACAGGCGCGCCGTTTGCGTCAAGCAGCACCTTGTCAAGCAACTCGGGAACGCTAAGCCAGTTAGCCATGAAGCTATCGGGATATGTTTCGGCAAACGAGCCAAACAGACCGTCATTCATAAACGCTACCGTCCAGTCGCCGATGGTACCGATTGAAATAGTGTACACCAGCCACATTATCGCAACGAAGATAGGCAGAGCAAGTATACGGTTTGTAACGATCTTGTCGATCTTATCGGAGATAGTAAGACCGCCCTTGTTCTTTTTCTTGTAGCAGCCCTTGAGGATGCCTGCAATGTATATGTAACGCTCGTTCGTGATGATGCTCTCGGAGTCGTCGTCGAGCTCCTCCTCTGCTGCCGCAATATCCTTTTCGATATGAAGATC
>SVMQ01000292.1 GCA_015067375.1 Oscillospiraceae bacterium
GCGCTCGAACATAGCCACACCCGACAGCAGAGCCTTTTCGCCCTGTTCGCGTAATTCTATCTGTGCCTTAGTAACGTGCGATGTTTCTACCAGTGCCGATATAGGCTTAGGGGGTCTGCTCATGGCTTCACCTCGTTTCAAATTTTATTTCAGGAATATTTTATTTACGGCGGGGAGCGTTGGATGTCGCTTTCAGCTTTATGCAGTTAAAGCAAGGCAGGGGGGGTATCTACAGCTCAGGAAGTGTAGCACGTTCCGAAGCCAGAACGAACAGTTCCTTTGCGTGAATATGTCCGCACTCCGCCTGTTCGTGATGATAGCGGCAAAGTGTGATGAGGTTATTATCGTCCAATCTTCTGCCGAAGTCGCTCCCCAGTGGAATTATGTGGTGTACCGACAGCTCCCTGTTATTTATCACTCCTGCTTTTAAACACATCCTACAGCAGTATCTGTCGCGCTCAAGGATGCTGTCAGCTTTTCTGCGCCACACTTTACGATTGCGGAAGCGGTCAGCCTCACTGCTGCGCCTGCGGTCAGTCTGCATAGGCCTTGCGCACCTACCCTCGTGCACAGTATGACATACGCTGCAGTAACGTTTCATGCGTCCTCCGTAAACACAAGCGCCCGAGTTTCCCCGAGCGCATATTTTCATGTTACCATTATAGCACAGGTTAATCGAACAAAACGAACAAGTTATATTTTCGCCATAAACCTGTTGTAGATCATGCGCACGCCATCAGGCGTATTATCGCCACCGACCTCATAAGCGACCCTGCGCCATCCGAACAGACTGACACAGCGATAGAATACTATCATGCGCGTCAGGCTGTCCGGAATGTCGTTGGTTATGTACTCGACAGCTTTTGTGCGCAGATCCTGTATCTCATCGCGCTTAGCCTGTATGCGGTTTTCAAGCTCCACAACACGCTCGCCGCGCTGTGCTACCCTGTCCGACACTGCCGAGCCGTGCGAACTTCCGCCAACAGGCGACTGCACGAGCGACTTTGCGCGGATGCGCGAAAGCTCGTCCTCCCACATCTTCAGCTCGCGGTTAAGGTAGTATATCTGCTCCAGTTCTTCTTTTGTCATCTCTATCTCCTTTCAAAGATCGCCGTCGGTGAAATCCGCGATGAATACCGCGATCAGCAGTATAGCCGCGATGCCGAGCAAGCTCATTATCAGGTCAGCCATCGTGAAACGCCTCGCAGTACAGGATAATAAGCAGCAGTGCGACGACGGAGACGGCTTCGGGTGGGATTGTCATAGGCGGTCACGCTCCTTTTCTCTGAACGTCCACACGGGGCATCCGCGTTTCGGCTTTTCTCTGACAAGCCACCAGCCGTGATAATTCTCGCCGTCATTGTTTGCGCCGAAGCCGTAGTACACCCAGCCGATATCAGGCTCATATTCAACGCTGTCTGTCATCAGTTCGCGCTTTGCAATTTCGGCTGCTTGTTCTTTTGTGTAGCGTTCTTTGCTTACAGCTATTTGGTATTCATCACCGATAAAAGCGTCATAGTCGAATTTGCTCATTCCGCACCGCCTTTCAGCTTTTTGAAGGCGGTTGCGGCTTCTTCACGGGAAAGGAATACTGTTTTGCCGATGTAAGAGAAATGATATCTCTCCTCGCTGTAAATATCGCCGCCGACAACAAAGGAACATTCCTCCGCCATCAGAATTTCGACGACTTTTCTTCGATGTATGCCGTTGTGACGGGATATTATGTACACAGTATCTCCCACCTTTACAGGCGGCAGGATAACGCCGTTGTCGAGGAGATGGTCTGCAATATCAGATATAAGTTCACCATCACACGGCAGATCAATTACATTATTCAGCAGGTCGATTAATCTCTCGCGTTCAGTCATATCACCTTACCCCCATGCTTATAAGGGCGCGACTTATTGAACTCGTGTTTTTCGAGAATAGCCGCCTCAATGTCGATGTCGTAATGTCCACACATATCGAAGATACGGATAATCACATCCGCAAGTTCCGACGGAACGCCCTCAGGCTTACCGTTTTCGGAATGATATTCCTCGTTAGGAAGTCGACCCTTGCGGTATTCCTCGAGCGCCTCTGATAATTCAGAATGGCACAGTGATATAAGCTCACCGAAGGAGCGCGTTTCATCCTCCCACCATCCGTGCGCCTTTGCATTTTCGTGGACTTCTGTTACAAAATTCTTGATATTCATGTTTTAATCCTCCTCATGTATCCTGCATATCTCGTCGACCTTGTCGGCGTAGTGTTCGCAGACAGGGCCATTGGAGAATTCTAAGCAGTCGTTGGTACAATTTGCGGCAATGCAAAAAGATACCTGGTCGCTCTGCTTCCTCAGAGCTTCCAACGCCGTCTGTGTATGCTCTCTTGCTTCCAGTGCGAAATCCCCGCCGTGCTTGCAATGGTTGTCCAGCACCTTCATGTGCTCCTCGAAGTATTTTATCGCCTTTTCGTATTTGTTCATGAGATTACCTCCGTATCTTCCAATGCTGCATATACTATGCACCCTGCCTTGTCGATAAGCTCCAGCGAGTACGTCCATCCTGTTTCGGGCGAGTATCGCGTTATCACTCCGCGGATGGAGTAGGTGCAGGTTATGTCCATGTGAGTGTGAGCAACCGTCCTGCCATTCACCATAGCCTCATTCACTTCCTCAAGCTTCATGGCAGCACCTCTATCCTGATGTAGACACCGGGTATCTCGCCGTAAAACTTCTCGATTATCTCAGAAGCCACAAGCGCGTCATCTTTCCAGAAGCCGAGCTTCGTCATGCAGTCCTTGAGGAGCTTATTGAGGTTGTCGGTATCAGGCTTTGTGAGCTTATAC
>SVMQ01000293.1 GCA_015067375.1 Oscillospiraceae bacterium
AACGGACATTATGGTGCGCGGTCTGCAATACTTCGACAGGCGCGTGCGCGGATTCTCAGACAGCGACAGCGTGCTGACAGCCATCGAAACGCGCAGCTCCTCCCCTGTCAGGATACCGCGCAGCGAGGCAGGCTTTGCCGCTTGCGCTGATAACCTCTTCCCTTGCGGAGAGGGCGCGGGCTATGCTGGAGGTATCATGTCCGCCGCTGTTGACGGCATCCGCACTGCCGTCAAGATAATGGAGAAATATTCGGCAGACTGATATGCGGTTATTTTCATGAAAACAGCAAAAACTATCCCTCGGACACAAGTTCGGGGGATAATTATTTGGAGTTGATACTATGAACATCGTCACGGTCGTCGGACAGTCTGATATACTGCCACTGTTTGACGAAAATGTGCTGCCGCACTGCGGAATTATATGCGCGCCTGCACTTACGCAGCTTGAAGCGAAAGAAGCAGTGCTTGTTATAGGCGAGGGCGCTGTGCTGCCTGAAAAGCTGTCAGTGCTGGCGGCAGTCGTGGATAACGACAGCGGTTTTGATGCCAGTCTGCTTAACGGCACGGCAGTTGTCACCTGCGGTCTGGGCAGCAGGAATACCGTCAGCATAACATCAAAGACAGCGGAATATGTCACGCTCTCTCTCAACCGCAGCATCCAGACGCTTAAAGGAATATGCGAGCCAATGGAGCTTCCGCTGCCTGTGCGCGAGGATGTGGATGACTATGCGTATATGGCGGCATTTGCAGCGTCTGTACTGCTCGGAAATATAGGTTGATTTTCGGCGCGTTTTCTGCTATAATTTATCTGTACTATGGCGCGTGTCAGGTTTCGCGCAACACGCCCTATTTCATGAGGTGAGCAGATGAACAAGACCGAGGTGCTTAAACAATATTTCGGACACAGCAGCTTTCGCTACGGGCAGGGCGAGCTTATCGACAACATACTGTCGGGGCATGACTGCCTCGGCGTAATGCCCACGGGTGCAGGAAAATCCATGTGCTATCAGATACCTGCTCTTATGCTTGACGGAACGAGCATCGTAATTTCGCCGCTCATCTCGCTGATGAAGGATCAGGTGGAGGCGCTGCATCAGTCGGGCGTACCTGCCGCATATATCAACAGCTCGCTGTCGGCTCACGAATATTTCTCAACGCTCAACATGGTGGCAGCAGGGCGCTGCAAGTTGCTGTATATCGCGCCTGAGCGACTTCTCGCTGAGGACTTCACCGCGATATGCAGAAACATCCATATACCGCTGGTAGCTGTTGACGAGGCGCACTGCGTATCCCACTGGGGACAGGATTTCCGCCCGAGCTATCTTAAAATAATCGAGTTCATGGCTGCACTTCCTCAAAGACCTGTGCTTGCGGCATTTACTGCTACAGCAACGAGCATAGTCAAGGAGGACATCGTAAACATCCTCGGACTGGAGCATCCGTTCAGGATAACCACAGGTTTTGACCGCGATAATCTTTATTTCGAGGTGCGCCGCCCCGAATCCTCCGCAAAGGACGCTGAGCTGCTGAGCCTGATACGCGAGGCTCAGGGCAGAAACACCATCATCTATTGCTCTACCAGAAAGAACGTCGAGCGCGTGTGCGATATGCTGAATCTGAACGGCTGCAAGGCGGCACGCTATCATGCAGGCTTGCCTGACGAAGAACGAAAGCAGGCACAGGAGGACTTCATCTACGACCGCGTGAATATTATAGTAGCGACCAATGCATTTGGCATGGGCATTGACAAATCCGATGTTTCTCTGGTGGTACACTACAATATGCCAAAGGACGTGGAAAGCTACTATCAGGAGGCAGGAAGAGCAGGACGCGACGGCTCTCCTGCACGGTGCATCCTGCTGTACAGCAAGGCGGATGTGCGCACCAATGAGTTTCTGATAGACCACGGCCACGAGGACAGCGCACTGTCGGATGAGGAGATCGAAACGATAAAGGAGCGCGACCGCGAGCGACTTAAACAGATGACCTTTTACAGCACCACAAAACGCTGTCTAAGGGAATTCATGCTGCGCTACTTTGGAGAGCGCACAGGTGATTTCTGCGGAAACTGCGGCAGCTGCAACGCAAGCTTCGACACGCTTGATATAACGATATCCACGCAAAAGATACTGTCCTGCATATTCAGGCTGAAGCAGCGCGGTATTCTCGGCTCAAAGCAGCTTGTGTCAGATATACTTGCAGGAAGAAAAACAAAGGAGATAACATCAGCGGAGCTTACCACACTATCTACATACGGCATCATGGCGGACACAGGCCCCGACAAGATATCCGAGATCACCGAATACCTGATCTCGGGCGGTTATATAGAGGAAAGCGATGACGCGCTGGTCAGCACGGAGCTTGGCGAGGATCTTATCAGAACGCGCCGAACATTGCTTATGAAGCAGCCTAAGCGCGAGCGTACAGCAAGCCTGCCTATGCCGTCGCCCGAAAAAACAGAGGTCAACGAAGATCTTTTCGCACTGCTGAAGGCGCTGCGCCGAAAGCTTGCCGCTACGCTTGGCGTACCTGCGTATGTTGTTTTCACGGATGCTTCGCTGCGCGAGATGAGCGTGAAGATGCCGATGACTACCGCGGAATTCATGAACATCTCAGGCGTTGGCAGCCGCAAGGCAGAACGATATGCAAAGCAATTTGCCGAGGTCATCGGAGAATACAAGAAGAAAAATCATCTTTAATCATAACCACCACTGAAGTGGTGGTTTGCACTACCCCTAGAAGGGGTTATTACAGGCTTAACCCCTAAAGGGGCATTGAATAACCCCTTCTAGG
>SVMQ01000294.1 GCA_015067375.1 Oscillospiraceae bacterium
TACCCATTATAAAACATCCTTTCAAAATAGAGATACAAAGCGGCGCTCAAGCCGCCGTGATAATATTATCCGCAGAATGTCACATAATATTCAGGTTTTTTTCAGATGAATTTTTTTACATCAGCGAGCGTTTGTGCAACATAATCCGCACCGTACTCTGCAAATTCCTCACGGTCGCCATAACCTACAAGCACAGCGATGCACTTTATCCCAACCTCATGCGCGCCGATGATATCATGCATCCTGTCACCGACCAGCACACAATCCTCGGGCGCTGCGTTGGTATTCTCCAGCACATATCGAAGAACATCCGTCTTTGTGCGGCGTGTACCGTCAAGAGTTGACGCGCCCACAAGCTCAAAGTACTCTGCAATGCCGAAATGCTCCAGTATCTTCACCGCCATCACATCAGGCTTTGATGTGGCAAGGCAGAGGCCTCTGCCGCTGTCGCGAAGCTCTCTCAGCAATTCTGTCGTGCCGTCGATCAGTCTGTTTTCGCACCAGCCCTTTTCAAAATAATATTCTCGGTAGAAAGCAGCCGCCTGCTGTGCCTTTTCCTCATTCAGACCGAATTTACGCTGAAACTCGTCAAGCAGCGGCGGCCCGATGAAGCTTTTCAGTTCCTCACGCGGAAGCACTTCCATATCCATCCGCTCAAGCGCATGGATTATGCCGTTTGTTATACCTATATAGGGATCTGTCAGCGTACCGTCGAGATCGAACAGGATGGTGTTATACATATATCTTCTCCTTAAAGCTATTGACAATTCTGTTTTTATGTGTTAAAATGATCATGTCGAATAATACTGCCACCGGGTAGTGAATGTTACGCATTCGTTTGCACATCGTTAGGTCTTAGAAGATGTGCTGAACGGGTGCTTATTTTTTTGGAGGTACCATGAAACTTACTGAGCAGATACGCGGACTGACCAGAGGCGAATTTATTCTGTGGCTTTGCTCCGCTGTCGGAGTTGCCGCGTCATTCCTGCTGTCAGGCGGCGGCGACATATATACTCTGATCGCGTCGCTTATCGGCGTTACCGCGCTCATCTATGTTGCAAAGGGATATGCACTCGGGCAGCTGCTTACTATAATATTCGCCGTGTTCTACGGAATAATCTCGTTCTTCTTCCGCTATTACGGCGAGATGATAACATATCTGTGCATGACAGCGCCAATCGCTGCTGCGAGCATGATAGCGTGGATAAAGAACCCCTACAAGGACACCAACGAGGTAAAGGTCAGCCGCCTTAAAAGATCGCAGATATGCTTTGTAGCGGTCGGCGCGGCAGTTGCTACCGCGGCATTCTACTTCATACTGTCAGCGCTTGGTAATGCAATTCTGCTGTTCAGCACTATATCCGTCACAACAAGCTTTATTGCGGCTACTCTGACCCTCTTCAGAAGTCCGTATTACGCCATAGGCTATGCTGCCAACGACATAGTGCTTATCGTGCTCTGGTCGCTTGCCACAATGGAAAGCATCTCATATCTGCCTATGGTCGTGTGCTTCGTGCTTTTCTTTGTAAACGATATGTACGGCTTCTACAACTGGCGCAGGATGCAGAAAAGGCAGGCAGTATCTTAAATGATCAGCAATACGGCAGGACGAAAACATCCTGCCGTTTCTGTTGTTCATCAAACAGCCTTAGCCTTTGTACGCCTTATGCGTTGTCCTGCTTTATCAGCTTTCTGATTGCGTTTACAGCACACTGTATCGCTCGCTCGCTGCTCTCACAGTTCTTGTCAGGAAGGCCTGCGTTGGTGCGCTCTACATTCCACAAAGCAGTCAGCACCGCGCCAGCGCGCACGCCTCTGCAAAGCGCCACGGAATATATAGCTGCCGCTTCCATCTCGGATGTCAGACAGCCGCATTTCAGATAACCCTCCCACGCCGCGTTCAGCTTATGCGGAACAGCCGTGCTGTTAGGGTCTATCTCGCCATAGAAATTATCCTTGCTGTGAACCACTCCGACATGACAGCGGTTGCCGTCCTCGTCGGTGGAAAGCTCGTCGCCTGCCTCTTTCAGCGCCTTTATCACGTCAAAATCCGCTACCGCAGGGTAATTCTCGGGGATGTACTCATGGCTGGTACCCTCGCTTCTGATAGCCGCGGAAGCTACAAGCAGATCGCCGCCGACCACTTTAAGGTTGATACCGCCGCTTGTTCCGACGCGGATGAATGTATCAGCGCCGCTCATGATAAGCTCCTCCACCGCAATTGCAGCAGACGGGCCACCAATACCTGTGGAGCAAACGCTGACTTTTACTCCGTCAAGATAGCCTGTATATGTGACGTACTCGCGGTTGCTTGCGATAAGCTTTGCATCGTCAAGCTTTGCAGCTATCTTCGGCACTCTGCCGGGGTCGCCCGGAAGAATTACATATCTGCCGATGTCGCCGTTTCTTGTCTTAAGATGAAAGCGGATGTCCTCAGAAATAATAGAAGCCATATTCAGTCCTCCTTGTCGCTGCCGAGAATGGACGGCGCGATCGCATTGTCCATCTCTTCCTTTTTATCAAGCCAAAGCGGAATATTGACGACCATCGCAATCACGATGGAGATCACCAGAATAAATATACAGGGCATATACAAAACTGCAGGGCCTGCGGATGTATCGAGGTTTCCTGTTTCATTAGCCAGCTTGAAAAGATAGTACATTGCCAGCGACATGACCGAAGCCGCAGCGTGTATTGCCGAGGCTATCCTCGAAAAGCCGAGAAAAAGCACCAATGTTCCAACCACATATACTATGGAGCTGATAGATCGGA
>SVMQ01000295.1 GCA_015067375.1 Oscillospiraceae bacterium
CTTCCGATCTGGTACTATCGGCTGTCTTGTAGCATCATTCCCCATGTCGTATCTTGCGGGCGTGCCCAAGAAGTTCGGTATGGCGCTGTTCCCCAAGAAGTACAAGCCCGAAAAGTATATCGATGACATCGTTGAGTATGCAAAGATCGCAAGAGGACGCGGTCTGCTTGCACTCGAAGAAAGTGCAAACGGCTGTCAGGATCAGTTTATGAAGTCTGCGCTCATGCTCATTGTTGACGCGAATGACGCTGAAAAGGTGCGCGGTATGCTTGATGACGCTATCAGCTTCATGGTTGAGCGTCATGAAAACGGACGTGCGTTCTTTGAAAAGGGCGTAGGTATCTTTCCCGCGTTTGGTATGCTGGGTACTCTGGTAGGTCTTGTAAACATGCTGAATACAATGGATACAAACCCTGACGGTCTTGCGAGCGGTATGGCTACTGCGCTTATCACGACTTTCTACGGCTCGCTGTTTGCGAACGTACTTTTCGCGCCTCTTGCGGCTGCGTTGAAAAACACACATGAGGACGAGCTTCTCTGTATGCAGATAATTGAGGAGGGCGTACTTGCTATCGCTGCAGGTTCAAACCCCAGATATATCCAGGAAAAGCTTGAATTTATGCTTCCCAAGAGCAAAAAGAAGTCTGATTCTGCGGGTGCATAAGGTTTTTTAAAAAAAAATTAAAAAAATATCACAAAACATTTGCAAAATGAGCAATTATGTGGTACAATAATATAATGGGTGAAATATAAATCGACCCATTTACGGAAAAAGGGGGGGTTGCGTTATGGCTAAGTTGCAGAAAAAGCCGCAGGAAAACCATGATAACGACTGGCTGAATACATACGCCGACATGGTTACGCTGCTGCTTACGTTCTTCGTTATGCTGTACGCATCTTCAAGTATTGATGAACAGAAATGGCAATACATATATCAGGCATTCCAGTCCCGCGGTAAATATCTCAACGAATATGTAGATCAGCCCGAACATACCAAAGATGAGGGCAACTACATAAAAGACGAGGAGCCGACAAGCAATGCAGGCTCGGGTGAGCTGCCGCAGAGCTTCGATCAGCTTTATGTTTACCTTTCCGAATATGTTGAGGACCAGAAGCTTTCCGAATCCATGTCGGTATCCAAGGATTCCGCGCATATTTTTATACGCTTTGACAGCAGCGTCTTCTTTGACGGCAACAGCGCAGTGCTGAAGCGCGAGGGTCAGGAGCTGATAAACGGTATACTTCCGGGGCTTAAGGCTGTAAAATCGTCCATTCAGAATATCACTGTCAGCGGTCATACCGCAGTGGGAATTTCCGATGTGAACGATTGGGACCTTTCCTCTGACCGTGCGGTAAGCGTTGTTAAGTATATGGATTTCAAGGCAGCTCTTGACAGCAAGCAGTTCAGAACAAAGGGTGCAGGTCCTTATGAGCCTGTTGCAGAGAATGATTCAGAGGAAAACAGAGCTAAGAATCGCCGCGTTGAGCTGGTGATCCTGCGTAACGACCTCGATCTCACCGATCCGCAGGTTATTCAGGATATTCTGAAGTACGATTACAACCTGTTCTCCGACCAGATAGACCCGAACGCTCCCGATACGGACGAGGGCAAGCTTCCCAACGATTCCGCACAGGGCATCATCAACTCCATTGAGAGTCTGTTCCCGAGCGGCAGCACGGTCAGCACGTCCGATGGTGTTACAGGTCCGTTTATCTATGACGAATTTGAAAACTTTATAAAGAGCGAGGAGAGTTCCGACGCGGCAGCGTCTGACAGCTCCGCCGCAGAGTAATAAGCCAATATAATTAATTTTCCGAGGGGGGGATTTCGATGGCTGACGTCCTGACGCAGGCGCAAATTGACGAAATGCTGCGAAATGTTGCATCGGGTGCTGCTCCTTTGGTTGCGCAGAAGGAAGAGGAAAAGGTCAAAGAATATGACTTCCGTGCTCCTAAAAAGTTCACCAAAGAGCAGATCAAGGTGCTTGACAGCATTTTCGAGAACTATTCGCGTCTGATGTCCTCATATCTCACCGGTCTGCTTCGATTGTACTGCCGTGTTTCACTGGTAAACATCGAGGAACAGCGCTACAGCGAGTTTAACAATGCGCTGCCCGACTATGTAATGATGGGTATGGTCGATATGGGCATCGTAAACGATGAGGTCAGTGAAACAAACGTCATTGTTCAGGTGTCAAATGCGATAACCTATACCATGATAGACCGTCTGCTCGGCGGTAAGGGCGAATACAGAGATGTAAACCGCGACTTTACCGAGATCGAGATCACGATCATGAATGATGTTATGAGCTCCATCGCTCAGCTTTTGCAGGAGCCTTGGTCGATGCATATTGAGCTTAATCCTAAGCTTATCGGCATCGAAACGAACTCCAGAGTGGTGCAGACCATCGGTCATGAGGATACCGTAATCATCGTAGCCCTTGAGGTTGAGATAAACGGTGTCAAGTCTATTATTTCTGTATGTATCCCCGCGATAAATCTTGATGAGATCATGGGCAAGTTCATTCCGAGATATACCTCATCAAGACGACGCACCGACGCAACGCGTGAGGCAGAGCGCCGCGACAGCATAATGACAGGTATCAGCAGCACCGATCTTAACATCACAGCGGTGCTTGAGGAGATAAACCTTGATCTTTATGAGGTGCTCACACTTCAGGTGAACGACGTAATACCGCTTGGCAAGAGTATTAATTCAAATGTTGTTGTCAAGGTCGGCGGAAAGCCGTGGTGCGATGGTAAGATG
>SVMQ01000296.1 GCA_015067375.1 Oscillospiraceae bacterium
GAAGATCCTCGATATAGAGCTTTGTAGCGCCTGTCTTCTTAGCGCGCTCCTCAAGACCCTCGATCTCAGCGTCCTGACCTACGTTACCTGCTACACAGATTACCTCAGCGTTGTTGTAGTTTTCATGCAGCCAGGGGATGATGATAGAAGTATCAAGTCCGCCCGAGTATGCAAGAATGATCTTTTTGATTTCCTTAGCCATGATTTTATATCTCCTTTTGTTAAAAGAATAATTATTTACAATAGTTATTATACACCCTTTTTCGCAAAAGTCAAGCGCTTTTATACAACTCTTTGAATAATATGCATCGAATTTTAATAATATACTGAATTTTATACATTTTGCTTAATTGTTTAGTTTTTGTACGTTATTTGCTTATGCGTTACGGAATGCCTTGTACAAAGCGATAATCAGCGTTTGCACAGAAGCGTATAAGATGTTTCTGAGAAAATAAATATGCATGATAGTGTATAAAATAATTTTATAAAAAACCATTGACAGATATAATGTTCATCTGTATAATATAAGTATGAACATTCATTGGCTGTACTTTTTGTGAACGATGGAGGTATATTTATTATGAAAATGAATGAAAAGATCGAGATAATGCTTGATCGTATGCGTATGCGCAAATGCACCTTTGCTGAAAGCGTCGGCATAACCTATCGTGCTTTTGCAAATTATATGAACGGCTCACGCACACCCAAAGGCGCGATACTTGATCGTATGGCGAAGGTGCTTGATCTTACTCCTGAATTTCTGTTGGATGACGAAAAGGAGATCGAGCTTACGATAGAAGAGCGCTTCGTAAAGCGTTCCTGCCGCACTGAAAAGGACAGAGCTGCTGCACTGCAGTTCCTTGCTGACACAAGGGGTCTGTTTGCGGGCAACTCGCTTTCAGACGAGGATAAGGACGCACTGTTTCAGGTGCTTATGGAGATATATGAGGATAGCAGAGCGTCAAGATGATATTAGATAGTATTGTTGAAAGAGCCGATGAGATAAGGCGCTGCTTCGGCGGAAGAAATATCTATCAGACCGCGGAAAATTCGGGCGCAAAGGTCTGGCTTCGGCCTCTTGGCGGTCTGAAAGGATTTTATGTGTTCGAGAACGGTCTGCGTTATATCGTTATTAATAATCAGCTCGACGAGATAACGCGCCGCGTGGTATGTGCGCATGAGCTTGGACACGATATGCTGCATCGGGAGCTTTCCGCAGGCGGCATCCGTGAGAATACTATGTTCCTTGAAAGCAACAAGACCGAGCGCGAGGCTAACCTGTTTGCGGCAGAGATACTTCTGACGGACAAGGCGGTTTTGTCCGAGCTTGAGTATGTCAGCGATCCCGAAACAGCTGCTTTCGAGCTTAATGTTCCTGTTGAGCTGCTTGAGTACAAGCTGGAGCTTCTCAATCATAAGGGATATAACTTCAATTTCAGCGCCGTGCAGAGCGATTTCCTGAGGTGAGGCTATGTCGGAAAAGTTTGATATAACTCCGTGCGTTTCCGTGCGACTGGCTGAGCGCCAAGATATCGGAATTGGACAAGTACGGCATAGCGCGACTGCATAAGCTTGCTGAAGAATACAGAAAGGTAGAACAGCATGGAAAAGCTTGATTATAAAAAGGTATACAAAGATCTTTATCAGCCGCCGTCTAAGCCTGTTATTATAGATGTGCCGGAGATGGTGTTTATTGCCGTTGACGGAAAAGGCGATCCGAATTCTTGCATCGAGTACAAGGATGCTATGGAGATACTTTACGGGTTGTCCTTTACTATTAAAATGAGTAAGATGAACGGAACTCAGCCGGATGGCTACTTTGAATACGTCGTGCCTCCGCTGGAGGGCCTTTGGAGCGTTGACGACGGAGAATTTGATGGAACTAACGTGACAGACAAAAACCGTTTTCGCTGGACATCCATGATACGTCAGCCTGAATTTGTTACTGATGAAGTGTTTGAATATACTAAGGCAGTGTTGCAAAAGAAAAAGCCGCAGCTTGATGTAAGCAAAGCGAAGCTTGTTACCTTTACTGAGGGTCTGTGCGTGCAGATAATGCACAAGGGCTGCTATGACGATGAACCTGCAAGCATTGAAAAGATGCGTGCTTTTGCTGCTGATAACGGATACCGTGAGGATCTCTCCACGGGCAGGCGACATCATGAGATTTATCTCTCAGACCCTCGCAAATGCGCCGCAGAAAAACTTCGCACGGTCATAAGACATCCGATACGCTTAATCGGCATGTGATGTCCGACAGAACCATCTCATTGTGATCAACTATCATATATTCAGGAGGATAAAACAAATGGAGATCGAACAGCTTAAAGCTGAAACAGATGCGTTTTACAAGAAGTATGACTTCGACGCATTTAAAACTACAGAAGGTAAAAACGCTGCAATAGCCGAAGCGGAGGATATTCTGCAAAGATATCCTGATCCTGAGGGCGACATTCGCAAGGAGCTAGCGAAGCTACTCTCTCGTCTTGGCTGTCGGACTGTGGTGTTCGGCAAAGACCTTAAGGGTATTGATTTTTACCGAAAATCTCTGGAGCTTGATCCCGACAATTATGATTTGTATTGGGAATACTACACTACGCTCGAAGAGCTTGTGGACGACGATGATTACCGCACGCCCGATTTGGTTCAGGATGCGATAACCTGCCTTAATTTCTGCATAGATCATTGCAATACGCCCGAGCTTATGTGCGAACATCATGTCCAATTCCGCTACGTCGATCTAGGACGGGTATAAGAT
>SVMQ01000029.1 GCA_015067375.1 Oscillospiraceae bacterium
TACCTCTACCGCGTCAACATCGTAGGGGTAGAGGCTGAGGTGATGGATATACGGATCGCTGCGGAATGGGTGAGCATGTACTACTATTCCGCCGTTCTCGCGTACAGTGGAGAACAGCTTGCGCTCATCCTCATGCATGAGGAGCTGCTCGTTGGCTTTCAGCCAGTCCTTGTCGATGCCGTAGATGAGGAAGTCAGAGCTGTACTTGCAGTATTCGATGCCGAAAAATACTTTAAGCCCTATCTCATCGCCTACTTCCTTAGCTATCTCATAGCCGCGGCAGTAGAGGTCGATGCGCTCCTCCCACGGCAGGTCGCGTGGCACGGAGGTGTTTCCGTTGAAGAAGTGGTTGGTGACAAAGATGCCGTCATAACCCATCTCCTTATGCGCTCTTGCCATTTCATCGGCAGGTGCGCTGGAGCAGGCGCTGCCCTCTTTTGTGTGAAGATGTGTTTCGTACTTATACATAAGAACTCTGTTCCTTTCAGTTAAAATATTCATATTAATTTTATCACAACTGCGTTATTTTTGCAATAGAGAATTGAGCACAGCATTCAGAAATAAGTGAAATACAGATGATCTACAAATCGCTTTTTTGCGATCTGACCGAGCGAGTTCATATTCACTGCACGATAGAAAGCTTTGCGGCTGAAATTGAAGTAAATATGATGAACGATATGAAAAGGCGGTTGCTTTACAGCGACCGCCTCAGTATTTGCGTATTGTGAGCATATCTTGTGTATCGCGAAACAGATCATACTCATTTGCAGACTGTTGCAGCAAGCACAGACCTACACAATATAAATCACCGCCGTAAGGAGGAAAAGGTACAGCGAAGCGTTGCTATTTCATCAGTTCATCCGTCAGCCTGATTATCTCAGGGGCGATCTTTTCGCGCTCTTTTTTAATAATGCGGTTATATACGGGATAAGCCACACATACAAGCGCTATGCCGACGATGCCCACAAGTATTCCAACGAGCATAGCCGTTGCTCCCTGCAGACCGAGCAGCTCCCCGATCTCTGTCATTGCAAGGCTCATGCCCGTTCCCAGTATCAGTGCTCCGATCACACCCAACACGAGTGACACTACCGTTGCTTTTTTTGTGACCGCAGCGTCAAGCCGACGGAGCTGCTCCATCTTGTCCTCGGTCTTTTCGGGAGCTTCGTACTTTTTGCGAATGTTCTTTATCTCCTCCTGCTCCTTTGCGGAGTAGGTATAATTGAATGTTCCTTTGTTCTCCATAGATTACTCCTTTGCTGCATTCAGCAGCTTTATCTTTTTCGTTCCCTGTACTATCATATAGACCGCCAATATCACCACCGTGACCGATACGGCAGCGCCGACGCAGCCCAGCAGTATCTTTTGCGAGAACGCATCCATCGTACCGTCGCTGAATGTTGTCAGCAGCGTTGATGTAAGCGTCAGCATGGATACGCACGCCGCTGCAAAGCTTATAGCTTTGGTTGCCGAGAATATTGGGCTGTTGTACTTTTTGTATTTCACCATATTTATGATCGCAGTTGTAAATGCCGTAAAGGTATAGGCAGCCATTGCGATAGCTGTTATCATGTGGTGTGTGAATGTTCTGTTCCAGTATATCATAAAGAATACGATAAGCGCCAGTGCAAGGTTCATCACGAGAAACACGATACCGCAGGCACGATATTTGCGAAGCTCCTCAAGCATCTTTTCTCCTGGCTCATGCTTTCTCGAATGCCGCACCAGAAAGAACCTCATCACCGCGAGGCAGATATAATAAGCGCCGAGCGAACTAAACCAGAACGTACGGTGATAAATACCGAGCCAGAGTTGGAAGATACCATACAATCCATTCCATGCAAGCGAGCCGTAAAGCGAGATGTTCACACGCAGACGAGTATCCTCCTGCCATAGCCTTGCATACTTGTTCTCGTTCTTGAAAGTCCTGAAAAAGCAGATAAGATACGGTATCTTAAAGCACCATATTGTTAGCGTATAAGCGGCAAGCACGTAGGAGATTATCGCTATGACCGACTCTGTTCCCAGAAACACCATTGAATAAACAAGAAATGCGGTGGCAACAGGAATCAGTATTATCATAACGGCAATGTGTGGAAACAGCAGTGCTTTGCCGAGTTTTTTCCAGTCCATATCACGCCCTCCGTATCTTCACGGTGAAAGCGGAGCCTTTGCCGACAGCGCTTTCTACGCTTATCTCGCCCTGCATGATATCCACGACCCTCTTGACCAGAGCAAGTCCCAGACCGTTGCCCTGCACCGAATGCGAGGTATCGCCCTGATAGAATTTCTCGAAGATATGCGCGCCCACTTCAGGAGTCATACCGCAGCCTGTATCGGTCACTTTCACAACTGCATGATGCTCTGTTGCGGTGAGAGTTACGGTCACTGTGCCGCCTGACGGAGTGAACTTGAACGCATTGGAAAACAGATTGTTCCAGACATGGCTCAGAAGCTCTGCGTCTGCCTTTACCCGTACATTTTCAGCGATATCGGTGTCTATTTCGATCTCTGCCTTTTCCCATACATTTTCATATTGCAAAAGGCACTCACAAAGCTGCTCGCCGAGGTCGAACTCCGTCACCTGCGGATATATCTGCTGATTTTCCAGTCGGTTCAGCTTCAAGATGTTGGTCATCATATCCGCCATACGGCGCGAGCCGTCAGTAACGCCTTTAGCGTATTCGATACGCTTTTCATCGCTTAAATTCGGTGTTTGCAATAGAGTTCCGTAATTCTGCATTACAGCAAGGGGAGTTTTCATCTCGTGAGATACATTGGCAATAAAATCGGTGCGCAGAGTTTCTACGCTGGAAAGCTCCTTGGCCATTCGGTTTATCGCTTCGGCTATCTGGTTGAAGCCCTCCAGACCTGAGCTTTGCATAGGCTTTATGCGGACAGAAAAATCTCCCGACATTATCTTTGCAGTTGCTTCGGTTATGATCTTTGTGGGGCGTTCCACCATTATCTTACGACGGATATAATCGGCAAGCTTAAAAAGGAGCGTTATCAGGATAACGTTCAGAAACGTTACCTTTGCGGCAGCTGCGACATTGTCGGAAGTAAGTGTGAGGTCCATCGTATCTGCAAATATGCTTATAAACAGCATCATACAACAGGATACGATAAATCCCACTGTCAGGAAAAACAGCATGAAGCTGCTGACCGCTCCCAGTATGCTTTGCAGTGTCAGCTTCTTCACTTAATCACCGCCTTGTAGCCAAGCCCGTGAACCGTCTTTATTTCAAAATCCTCGCAGTCCGAAAGCTTTGAGCGCAGCTTTGTCATGTACACATCAACGGCTCTTGGAGCTGTTTCGGTGTCAGCATCCCAGAATTCATCCATAAGCTGTGTTCGGGTAAAGGTCTTTTTTGGATAACTCAGCAGCTTGTACAGGATACTGAATTCACGATTGGTAAGGTTTATCTCCTCATCGCCGAGATATGCGGTGTGCTCGTCAGCGTCCATCACAAAGCTGCCTATTTCAAGCTTTCGTGATGATGCTATCTTTGCTCGTCGAAGCAGTGCGCCGATACGCAGAAACAGCTCATCAAGGTCGATAGGCTTTACCATATAGTCGTCCACGCCGATGCGGAAGCCTCTCTGCTTGGATGCGATATCGTCACGGGCAGTCATAAACAGGATAGGGATATCCTGATTAAGCTCCCGTACATTTTTCGCAAACTCGAAGCCATCTACATCGGGCATCATGATATCCGACACGATAAGGTCGAACATATTATCATACAGAGCATCGTAGGCTTCGGTAGCATTCAGGTAGCCTGTTGACTCGTATCCGCTGTGGTTCAGAAACGAGCAGACGGTCTTGTTCAGCTCCTTGTCATCCTCTACAACTAATATCTTAAACATAGCTTTACCTCCGCATATCATATCTTTACATTGTTATTGTACCACACAAATGTTAAAGTTTTGTTTACGTTTCGGTATTTTTCAGAAATTTTTCTCAAAATCAGCGGCAGTGCCTTTTACAGACACTGCCGAAAAGATCATACAAGACTTGTTTTGCTCAGGATCACTTTGCTGATAGCACCAAGCCCGAATGCAAACACCAGTCCGCCTATCAGACAAAGGAGCACGTTTATCATTGTAGAGCCTAGCGGAGTTATCATGGACACCATCATAAACAGGAGCATACCTCCGCCGAGCGAGCCGCAGAGTGCCAACCATGCTCTCTGCTTTGCCGCTACACTGATAAGCACGAAGATCGCAATGAACACAAGCATCAGGAACACCTTTGCTATCATACACATCACAAGATTCCCCGCAGTAAGTCCGTGAAGATCAAAGGACAGACCCGAGATAGCGCCGCCAAGCACCGAGCCGATAAAGTAGGCGATGAGCATAAGCGCTCCGCACACAAAGCCTGCAAGGGTCTTGGAGATGACATAATCGCCTTTCTTTGCACGGACGGTAAAGAGATTTTTGGCATAGCCGCTTCTGAAATCATCGGATATGAACAGGCAGATAAACACCGCCGCCATCATAAACACCATGTTTATATTGCACATCATAAAAACATCGCTGCCGCCCATGTCTTCGCCATCTGGAAGCGTACCGATGTTCTGCCATGTATTTTCGGGTACTTCCATAATGGTTTCCACACCCGTCTGCGGATCAACTGAGACCGAGCCGTCCATCATAGCCATCATAACTGTCATGAGGATAGGCATAACAAGTGCGCAGGCTATCAGTATGTAAAAGAGCTTTGATTTGAACATTCTCCTGAAATCGACCTTCAGCATACTGCGGAGCCGCTTTCCGAAGCTATATTGGGGAAACTTCACTGTATTCTCCATCTTATTTGCCTCCCTTCATCAGATCAATGTAGTATTCTTCAAGACCTATCTTATCAGTCGTTATCTCAGTAACAGGTATGCCGTTTTCATACAGGTAAGTTACGACATCTTCGGGAGTAGTCAGGTCATATACACGGATATATCCTGCTTCGTCCTCCTCTACACGGGAGTATTTGCATCCGAGCAGGTTCTTTGCCCTGCTCATTTCTTCTGCCTTAATCGCAATATAGGTACGGCAGCTTGCGTCCAGCTCAGCGGCGGTCATCTCGCATATCATCTTGCCGTGGCGGATGATCCCGTAATGTGTTGCGACCTTCTGAAGCTCACCGAGCAGATGTGAAGATACAACGATACTGCGCTTGCCGTCCCTGATAATATCGGTGAACACCTCACGCATGATGCGCATACCGTCTGCGTCAAGGCCGTTAAGAGGCTCGTCCAGCACAAGCAAAGTGGGATCTCCGAGAAGTGCCATCGCAATGCCTACTCTCTGCTTCATACCGAGGGAGCAGTTCTTGTATTTGTTGCCTGCTGCGCCCTCCATCCTGACCATTTTCAGCACCTTAATGACCTCTTGCTCTGCATTAACGATGCTTAAATTTTCCGCCTGAAGTATCATGTTGTCCCATACTGTAAGACCTGCAAAGCAACCCGGGGCTTCTATCAGCGCGCCTACCTTTGCTCTCACAGATACATCGGTGTTATCCTCGCCATACAGCTTTATCGAGCCGCCGCTTTTCGGGATAAGACCGCAGATCATCTTCTCGGTGGTGGATTTACCAGAGCCGTTTTCTCCGATAAAGCCGTAGATAGCACCCATAGGAACTGTCATATCCAGTCCGCATACAGCCTGCTTTTCGCCGAAATTCTTTGATAAATTCTTTATTTCTATCGCATTCATCATATCGCCTCCTTAATACACATCGCTCTTTGAGAGAAGCTTCGTGCCGAGCACATTATAGAATACCGTCCATGCCGCCGACACGATAACGCATATCAGGAGAGCGCCGATGTTTGAAGAAAGGTTTGCATTGACCGACGAGCCATACAGGAAAATATTCAGGAAGAACGTGGGGACAGAAAGGTTTTCCACGATAGCCGCAACTCCGATGATAAGGATACCTGTGCCGAAAAAGAAGCTTGATACGATGGAAACACCGAAGTATCTTCTGAATATCACATTAAGGAAGGTGTAAAGGCTTGCCCAGCCGAAAGACATCACCATTTTGCCGAGTATCGCAACTATAAGAGAGCCTATGTTTACATCAGTTTCATAGCCTGCAAACAGGCCGCCCACAACGCCGCCGATAAGGTAAGTGATGCACATACAAGCCATCGCAAAAGCACATACGAGCGTCTTGGAGATCATATAGTCCTGCTTCTTTGCGTGGGTGGTGAAAAGCTGTTTTACATATCCGCTCTTATAGTCGTGTCCGATAAAGATGGACACCATGATACCGCCGAATATGAACACCATATTCATATTTGCATAATCAGCTATGCCCTCAATTACATAAAGCGACTTGGACGCGGCAATTATCTGCCACATATTCGAATAAAGCGGTACAGAAGTCGTTCCGTCGGGGGCAGGCATCATAGTCATAGCCGAGATCATTGCGGGAATGATAGCGGCGATCGCAAGGAATATGTAAAACATCGGGGTATGGAACAGGCGGTAAAGATCCACGCCCAGCATACCTTTTATTCGTTCCGTAAAACTCGGAGCTTTAAACTCAGGTTCTCTTGCCATCTTACGCATCCTCCTTCTGTGACATCAGCTCGATATAATATTCTTCAAGACCGATCTTGTTCTTTTTAAGCTCGCTGACCACATGATCGTTCTTCATCAGGACATCAACTATTTCGGCTGTATTCTCCACATCGTAAACACGGATATAGTCGCCGTCAATGCGAACGTCCGCATACTTTTCTGCAAGCACCGCCTTTGCGCCTGACATATCCTTTGTTTTCAGCGACACAAAGACCTGCGCTCTTGCGTCCATTTCCTCGGCGGATATCTCCATTATCATCCGTCCCTGACGTATCACGCCGTAATGAGTAGCGATCTTTTCAAGCTCGCCGAGGATATGAGAGGATATCAGCACAGTGCATCCGTAGTTTTTCGTGATGTCCACAAGAATCTCACGCATAATGCGCATACCATCGGTATCCAGACCATTGATAGGCTCGTCCAGAATGAGTAGTGCAGGCTCTCCGAGGAGTGCCATTGCAATGCCTATCCTCTGCTTCATACCGAGTGAACAGCTTTTGAACTTGATGTTTGCGCTGTCCTCCATACGTACGATCTTCAGTACGCGTTCTATTTCTTCATCGGGATTTTCAAGCCCTAAATTGATAGTCTGCATACGCAGATTCTGATACACGCTGGAATTCGGAAAGCATCCTGCATTTTCTATAAGCGCTCCCACTCTTACTCGTACACCTGCGTCGGTGTAATCTTTGCCAAACAGGCTGATAGTTCCCTCATCGGGCACAAGATGTCCGCAGAGCAGCTTCATAGTCGTGGATTTGCCTGAACCATTCTCGCCGATAAAACCATAGATAGAGCCTACGGGAACGGTCATATTGAGATGATCTACCGCATACATCGAGCGAAAGCTCTTGGAAAGATCTCTGATCTCTATTGCATTCATTGTTTGTTTTCCTCCTTTTGCTTTTTTACAGCATTGGTGCAAATATTCTGACTACCGCACGGATAAACCGCTGCAGCAGATTTGTTTTTAACTTATCGGGTGTGATCTCAATACTCTTGTTCAGAGTATCCTCTATATCTGCTTTCAGGTCACTGATAGCTGCGCAACGGTACATCCACACTCCGTTTTCAAAGTGGTGGACAAGACTGCGGTAATCAAGATTTATAGTGCCTATCATAGCGTATTCATCATCTGTGAGATAGCTTTTGGCATGGATAAATCCAGGTTCGTATTCATAGATCCGAACACCTGCCGACATCAGCCTGTGGTAAAAGCTCTGCGTCATACCAAACACCAGCTTTTTATCGGGTATATGCGGAACGATGATGCGGACATCCACTCCACGCAATGCCGCATTCTCAAGATCAGTGCAGAGATCGTTGTCTATGATGAGATACGGCGAAGTCATCCAGGTATATCGTGTGGCGGCAGTCAGCATATTCTGTATCACGCTTTTACCGACTCTGCGCTCATAAAGCGGATGAGGGCCGTCGCCAAAAGGTATTACATAACCGTCTTCCGAGATGCTCGCTGCTGGGTACAGGTCATCACGGAAATCCGGCATCTTTCGTACATTGATTCCGAAGTCTACAAGGAATAGCTTTGTCAGCTCCCATACTGCCTCTCCCTCAAGACGCAGGGCGGTGTCCTTCCAATGTCCGTGCTTGTGTATCTCGTTGATATATTCATCCGCAATATTCACGCCGCCTGTATATCCGACCTTGCCGTCAACAACTGTTATCTTTCGGTGGCTGCGGTTGTTGAACTCGCTGTCAGCGTTGCCTTTCAGCCTTGAAAAGGGAGTAGCTTCAATACCATACGATCTGAGCGTTTTATAATAATCCCCGGGGAGCGTCATCATACAGCCGATGTCATCATACAGCACCTTGACCTCAACACCTGCTGCGGCTTTTCTTTTAAGGACATCCAGTATTGAGTTCCAGAACTTGCCCTCCTCAATGATGAAATATTCCATATAGATAAACTTTTCGGCGGTTTCCAGGTCCTCGAGCAATCGGCGGTGCATATCCTCGCCAAGCGGGAAGTATTCCTGCTTTGTATTAGTAAAAAGATGTGTCTTAGCAATATCGCACAGCATTTTTGCATGAGAGGCAACAATGGGAGCCTCATTTTGCAGCGTCGCAAATATCTTGTCGTCACTATGCTTATATGTATTGCTTTTTAAAGCATCGAGCCGTCTGATAAAACGTTTCTGCAAGGTCCTTGAATAGAACATAAAATACAGCATAAAGCCTGCGATAGGCACGATAAGCACAAATAAAAGCCACGGCGCTTTATAATCTGGATTATCATCAGATGCAATAATGCGTATCACGCAGAATATCTCCGTTGCCCATGCCGCAAGATAAAAATACGGCACATAGTAGCAGAACGCCGCTACGATAGCAATGACTGCAAGCACTTCAAAAAGCGTAATAAGAACGGCTATTATGTAGCGGACAGGGATATAGGAATACTCACGTTCCACCTGTTTTTTACCGTCAAAGTAGCTGTATTTTCGTTTCATTATCACACCTCACAAACGCCGAAGAAGCGAGACGGCGGATAGTCGCCTCGCTTAATAGCAATTAATCTTCTGTTACCGAAACAGTATATTTACCGTCCAGCCCCTTGGACTTCAGGAAGGCATTGAATTCCTCTTCAAGAGATGCAGCGCTTACAGCTGTTGCTGTAGAGTAGGGCTTGCCGAGAGCGTTAGCGCGTGCAACGGCAGCCTTAGTTTCAGCCTGAACCTTTGCTATCTGTGCAGCGGTATTTGCAGGAGCGGCTTTTGCGCCCTTCTTGATGTTATCGATGACCAGCTTGTATTTCGCTTTGATGCCCTTGGTGCGAAGAAATTCCGCGAACTCCTTATTATCCTCCGCAGACTGTGCCTTTACTGCTTCAAATTCTGCAATATCCTGAGCGTGCTGCTTTTTCAATGATTCGCTCATATTGTTGAAAGCCAGCTTGAATTTTGCGGTAATGCCCTTTGTATGAAGGAATGTAGTAAACTGCTCATTAAGCTCCAGCATCTCCTGCTCGATATCCTGCTGTGTCTTAGCTCTGTTATCCATCTTTAAAACTCCTCTCTGCTTATCTCGCCATCAGCTTGTCGCTGAGTGTCAATATCTGTTTTGCGTACTTTTCTTTGCGGGAACCGAGAATGTTCTTGTATATAGGATAGTTGATGATCGCCAGCAGCATACCCACAATACCGATCAGAATACCAGGGATCATGGGATCGCTGATGCCTACGGCAGAGCCGATATCCGTCATAACAAGGCTCATTCCTGCACCCATGATGATAGCGGAGATGCTTCCGAATACATAAGCAAATACATTTGCAGGGCGCTTTACCTTGGCGTCAAGCTCACGGAGAGCATCAAGCTCTGTGCTTTCCTTTTCGGTGTACTGAGTACGGATCTTCTGTACGAGAAATGTCTGATCGTTCTTATTCATAGTGATTACCTCTTTCATTGTTTTATTTTATGAGTATATTATACTACACTCTTGTTTACGAAAAATTTGAAAAATGTTTAAGTTTTGTTAAAGTGCAGAATTGTTTTCGTTGGTAAGTTCAGCTGTAAGCTCAAGTATTCTCGGAGCATACTGCTCTTTGGTCTTGCTGAATACCTTGCGGTATATCGGGTATGCAACTACCATACCTGCCGTGCCGATGATTCCAAGCAGAACACCGCTCACAACTGCAAACATGCCGCTTCCGATAACCTGCATTGCAAGGCATAGCCCCAAACCGAACACCAGAACACCGCCCACTCCGATGCAGAGGGATTCGATCATTCCCGAATTCTGCACGATGCTATCCAGCCTCTTGAGTTCTTCAAGCTTGCTTTCCTCATGTGGGAGATACTTTCTTCTGATCTCCTGTACCTCTTTGTTATCCTTTGCCGAGTACCTATATACGAATGTTGTATCCTGATTCATTTACATCCTCTTTCCGTTGACTGAATTATTTTTCTCCCGAAAGTCTTTTCTTGGCATCTTCTACGGTTTCACCTTCCTTTGCGAAAAGCTTTTCGACGCACTTGTCGGTCACTTTGCCGAAGCCATCCACAACTCCGTTTTCGATCTTCTTGTAGCCTTCCACTACGCCTTCCTCTATCTTCTTGTAACCCTTGACTACGCCCTCGGCGATCTTTTCATTAGATTCTACGAATTTAGACATTGTAATGCTCTCCTTTTCCTGAACTTGTGATTTCATTTTACCATACGGATGTTTGTGAGTTTTTTCAGAAATGTTTGAGTTTTGTTAATTTCAAAATTTCTTTTCAAGCGGTCATCGCTTTCCTCACCTTACACGTTGATTATAACTTGTCAATGTTTTTGCGATGTTTTGGAAATGTTAAAGATTAATTAAAATTGTATATTATATTTTTATACAAAAGTCCAAACTTTCGTATTATAAAGCATATTTTTGGGCAAAAAATATGCACACATTACTGCGAAATCTCGCAAATAACGTGTGCAATAATTATTTATTGTAGACCACCGCCGTTAGGCGGAGCAAGTGCAGCAAATTGCTGCTTACTTCATCGCTTCTTCAAAAGAGGCGGGCGTTGATGAATACTGTCTGAAACTCATCGTCGGACATCAGATAGGCGATGTGACCGAGCGTGTTTATACTCACCGCACCATTGAAAGTCTTGCGGCTGAAATTGAGAAAATAGGATAAAAAGTATAACCTGTGAGGTGTGGGGCTCACAGGTTATTTTTGTGTAAGAATGATAAATTAAAATTGATTACAGCAATATGTGTACATTATTTCTCTTAATTCTTTTCCTCCTATATTGTCATTCAAGTATTCATCAGTACAAACAAAACCATTCTTTTCATAGAACTTCCTTGCCCTCATATTATCCTGTAATACCCATAAAAGCAGTTTGTCATAACCCAAGGAGCTTAACTCTGTAATACATTTTTGCAGAAGATGTTTTCCGTATCCTTTTCCCATAAAATCTGGCAAAAAGTATATTGACACTATTTCACCATAATCACTAAACTGTTCCCATCTTGATTTGCAGAAACTTGCAGTGCCTATAACAATTCCGTTTTCAATCAAAACTAGATTATTCATTCCCTCTCTGGTTATGCTGTTTGCCCAGCGACCCTTAGGAATGCTGTCGAGGTAACTCTGCGGAATAATATCTTTATATGCAAACTTCCAGCTACTTTCATATATATTACTTATTTCATATAAATCGTCGTCTTGATTGATATATCTGATTACCATTGTGACACCTCTTATGAATTTCTGTTACTCATTGGCTAAATTATACCAAACTCCCTCGCAAAAGTCAACACAAAAAGGCGGTCACTTTTTACAGCGACCGCCTCAATATTTGTGTATTGTGAGTGTGTATTGCTTGTTTATTACAAAGCAAATCACACTCATTTTTAGGCTGTTTTTATAAGCTCAAAACCGCATTTTCGCGTTCAGAGATTACTTCATAGCCTCTTCAACAGCAACTGCGCAAGAAGACTATGGCAACTCTGTCCGTGAAAATGTTGCCCACCCTTGCAAATGGCTTAACAGAGGCGTTTGTAACGGCTCTGTTTACATTATACATCAGGAGTGCGGTGCTGTCAAGCTTTGCCCTTCTCACGCAGGAAGCAGTCAAGAGTGTTCTTCCATTGTAGCAGAAAATTGTCTATTATTTCGTTTAAGCAGTGACATTTTCATCACCTCTGCATATATCAATCATAGCCCTGAGAAAAACTAGGCAAAAGCAGCAGCAAAGCGGTTTTGCAGGGAATAAATAGAATAATTGTCACTAAAATATACAGAAACAGCCAACCAACTTTGGTATAATTAAGTTAGAACAAAAACCACACGAAAGGGGTTGGCTGTTATCTATCGCCAAGAAATTTTACGGGATATCATACTTTTCGCATCTTCACCTCGACTTATCCGATTTTCCCGAAACTACCGCTAAGACAGGCAGAAACGGCTTCTCAAAAAGAGCGTTGCTATGCGCTTTCATCGTTATGAAATGCGAATGCTTTTCCTACATTACTGATTTAGTTGATTATCTTAACAATAATCTCATCATTGCTTATTACTGTGGCTTTGACATTATGAAACCGCTTCCGTTCTACTGGACTTTCGATCGATTCATCCGCAATCTTGACAACGAATTGCTCAAAAAACATATGAAGTCGATAGTTCTGAAGCTGTCTGAAATGGGTATTATCGATATTTCGTTCATAGCTCTCGACGCTACTCCCATCAGCGCAAACACTCATCAGAACAACCCGAAAGCCTTCGCTAAAAATAAGTTCTCAAAGGATAAGCAGCCTAAGTCAGACAAGGACTACAGATTAGGTGTTCATACTGCCTCGAATCAGCATAACGAGCGTAAATCTGAATATTTCTGGGGCTACAAGAACCATATGCTAGTCGACTGCGTAGTAGGCTTGCCTGCATTTGAAATGACTACTAGTGCAGACATTGCTGACAGTACCGTCGCTCTCGATATTCTAAGCAAGACCAACGAAGTTTATCTCATTTCGTGGAACCGTTTCAGTACCCACTCATACAATCCGTCGAACGCAACACTGTCATGCATATTTCCTGCATTCACAGTTACATCAAGAACATATCCGTGCTTGTCACAGGCTGTCTGAGCTGTGTAGGCAAAACATTTCTTGTGTTTGCCTTTATGGAATACTCCGCTTTCGGGGTCAGTGGTTGACTGAGTTATTTCCTTTTCTTTTGAAGAGCTTCCGCCGTCAAAAGGCTTTTTACCATTATCTTCACGGTCCTGGTTTATTTCTTCAAGTAGCTGTTCGCTGTATATTTCGCAGCTTCGGGAACAGCTTTCTTTATTACTTTCCTGATGTTATTATTTGCTTTGATGTGTGCTCCGTCAATGAATACTGCTTCGGGCGACAGATATCCTGCGTTATTGATTTCGTTTAATATCCAATCAAACACCTGCTGTACTACTTCATTCGTGAAACGATGGCAGAAATTGTAGCTGAACGTAGAGAAATGCGGTGTCTTTTCCAGCAGCGAATACCCCAGAAACCAGCGGTATGCCATATTCAGACTTATTTCCTCTGCTGTTTTCCGCAATGACGGTATTCCGTACATATGCTGTATTAGCACTGCTTTGAACAGCACAACAGGATCAGTGCTCGGTCTGCCGTTGTTGGTACTGTACAATTTTCCTACTATGTCGTAGATCTTACTGAAATCCACTGCTGCTTCGATCTTTCGCAGCAGATAATCCTGTGGCACCAGATCTTCTACGCAGATTATTTCACTTTGTCTTCTTGTTTCGATTTCCTTGTTCAGCATTTCATCACCCTACTTTATTATACCACATTTGCGAAAAAACCGGCTTTCGCTGGACTTTTTCGACAGACTGTCAACCTCTTCAAGCAGTGGTTATTTGCGCTGAAATTACAGCAAAACCGCCGCACCCTTTCGAGTGCGGCGGAATGTATTTACCTCTGGATATCCCAGAGCTGGTTGGTGGAGCCGGTATAGTTCTCAACGGTGATTGCGGCACCGTTCCAGCTGCCCTTGAGCGTGAGAGCCAGGTTCGGATAGGCGGCAAGCACGATCTTGTACTTGTTTCCGACCTTGATGAACTTGAACTCTTGAGCTGCTGGATCGTTTGGCGCATATAGATCCGCCACTGACCCAGGCACGATCTGCCATTTTCCGTTGATATATTTGCGGTAGATGTCAAGGCATCTGCCTGCTTTTGATGCCTTTGAGCGCAGGCGGAACTTGCCGTTTCCACAATCCTCCAGGACGTTGACCTGTTCGATACTGCCATCGGCGCACCAGCCCACATATTTATTGGTCTGATAGTCGTAGCCCCCGTACAGGTTCAGGAACTGCCCGTTGCAGCTTATGCGGACCTCGCTGCCGTGCTGAATGAGCGAGCTTTCCGAGGCGCTTGCACTGGTTGAGCTGCTGATGGAATATCCATGGTTTGAGCCCCAGGCTCCCCATCCTAAATAGGTCCTTCCGCTTGATGAAAGGTCAATACCCGTCACCTTGATGCCGTTGTAGTCGGCATGGATCGCCTGACCGTTACCAAGTGAGATTCCCACATGACCGTCCGTTCCCCAACGATAGAAGACAAACGCTCCTCTAGGCGGATTCGTGTCGGTGTTTGTCACCATGACATTTGCGGCCTGCTGTGCCGAGCCATACGATGCAGGAAGATAGATTCCCGCAGACTTGTATGCATCGCTGACGAATGCGAGACACCACCATTCCCATCGTCCGTTACTGCCTTTGCGTGGATTGGAATGTTGTCCGTTCATGGCTTCGTAGGCCCACTGGATCGCCTGCTCTATCTCAGCCTGAGTGTACTGGTGCGATGATGCCGCCGCGGCAGTTATGGAGGTGGTAGGGAAGAAGGAATTCTGGGGAGCGAATGTGGAGGTTGCGCTGATCATAGCAGCGAGAGCGAGAGTTGCGATTGTTCTTGTTTTCATAGCGGTACTTCCTTTCGTTGTTGGTTTGTAGTGTTATTTTAGTATGGAGATTTTGGATTTCTGCGGGGGAGGTCTTCTCACAATTTAAGTTGTGCGGTTTCGACGCTTTTCTGAAAATCATCGGAGATTTTTTTCTCACAATTTAAGTTGTGCGGTTTCGACGCTTTTCTGAAAATCATCGGAGATTTTTTCTCACAATTTAAGTTGTGCGGTTTCGACGCTTTTCTGAAAATCATCGGAGATTTTTTCTC
>SVMQ01000297.1 GCA_015067375.1 Oscillospiraceae bacterium
ATTTTTCAGGATGCGCGAAAGCTCCTCCGTCATAAACGGCGCAAATATCACTGTTGCGATATCGACTGCATCCGATCTCATCGGCAGACGGAATACGCTGCCGACCGCCATGTGGATATCGCGGTCTTTGGTGCGGACTCTTGCGGCGGCAAGCGCATTTTTGGAGATGTCCACTCCGAATACCGACGGCGCCTTGCCTGTTGAAACAAGATGGTCGTATATTCCAGCGGTATAGTAGCCCTCGCCGCAGCCGCAGTCAGCTATGACAGGTGAGGGGAGCGCATTGCATAATGCGTCTGCTTCCTCGCATAATGCATCCAGCAGTGGCTTGTATGCTCCGCTGTTGAGGAAGTCGCGGCGCGCCGCTACCATCTCCTTGCTGTCGCCCGGGTCTTTGACATTTTTGTGCTGTGACAGAAGCAGGTTAAGATAGCCCTTTGCCGAGATGTCAAAGCAGTGATTTTTCGGGCATTTTGCGGCGTTTCCCTCGAAATGCAGAAGCGGCGCATTGTCAAGTCCAAGCTTTTCTCCGCAGACGGGGCAGGTGAATATGTTCAAATCTATACTCCTTTTGCTATATGTTGTAGAAGTCGCTTTTCCAAGCCTTCTTGAACGCTTTCGTCCAGTAGTATTCGGGTAAAACAATAATCGTGTCGCAATGCTCGGGTGCAGCGATTATCGGAAGAAGCTGTCCTTTCAGAATGTTCGCGGGAAGCTGCTTTCTGAATATCATGAGAGGTGAAGTTGTCATCTTCTCGCCGTATTTTTCTTTCATAGGCGGCTGAAAGTGTACCGTTGTGCGGGCAACGTGATCTATAAGGGAATGACGAAGAGCTTTTGTGTTATCGTCCAGCAGCTCTTCGGGTATCTCGGTGAAATGCAAGATATATTGCGCTACATTGCACATGAGCAGTGGCTGGCTGTTTATCGAATGGTCGGTTGAATATATAATACGCGCAGGGCAGTCGTCTTTTAAGCGTTTTTCGTACAATCTGTCGTTAGCCTGAACTATACAGCTATAATATATCTCGCCATTTTCAATAAGAATATCCTTGTCAAGGTAGATGGAATACAGCTTGTCTTTCAGCGTCAGCCACCAAGGATGGCGCGGAAGCTCTTTGAATTTGTGATGCTCTTGGGAAAATTTATCGCGCATCTCACACAGCTCTTTGTAAAAATCCATTATGTACCTCTTAAAACTCCAGTCCTGATCTATATGCCGTTTCAAGGTGTTTCGGCTTCATACGCTGCAAAAGCTCCTCGTCATAATGGCTTATTCCGTCAAGAAATACCATCTGCTTTTCCTTTGCGCGCTGATTTATGCGGTCGCCGAGCATTACAGTTTCCATCGCAAGCTTGTTTCCTGTTTCTTCAAGGCTTGCGAGAGTTTTTCCAGTGCAGGCGATGACCAGCGCCTTTTCAAGCGTTTTCATGGTGCAGTCTGCATACGCATATCCGCACGTCCAAACGCGGTCAAACCAACCCACGAGCTTTGCAGGCGCATCCGTCCAGAAAACAGGGTAGATGAAGGCGAGCGCGTCGGCGGCTTCGATCTTTTCCTGCTCTGATCTTACATCATCAGGTACAGGCAGGTCGGCGCGGTAGTGCGTTTCGCGGAGGTATTCATCCTCGGTGAGGTCGGTGCGGAAGTCCATCTCATACAGGTCGGACAGCGTGAATGTGTGACCTGCGTCATCAAGTCCGCGGATAAAGCTTTGCAGCACCTCGTATGTAAAGCTGGTCTTGCTCGGATGACAGTAGATTATATGCAGCCTCAAGTTGAACTCCTTATTCTGTAGCCGTATATCCTGTAAAACGACGCGCCAAAACGTCCCATGAACTTGAATCGCGTTTTCCATGATCCGTTCAGCCGTTCTATATATTTCGGCAGGATAATATCATTATTAAGTACGCATTTTGCATTGGAGCAGCGCTGTTCAAGCAGAGTGGGGTCGCTCATTGCAAAGGATATCTGTGCATCCACCGCGTTGATGGGATTTTTTATCTTGGACAGCTTTGCCGCGGCTTTTGAGTAAGCGTCCATAAGCAGCGTGACCTTGCCGAATTTAGTTCCCAGCGCATCCATCAGCGCTGCGACCTCATCCTCCGTGAGATACATGGACAGACCCTCGGCTATAACAAGCACCTGTTCACCTTTGTGGTCGATGCTGTCCAGCCACTGCAGGTCGGTCACGGAGGACTCTATCATGCCGTAGTGTACGTTTTCTGTATAGTATTTCTTGCGCAGCTCTATAACATCGGGGAAGTCGAGGTCGTACCACATTTTTGGGGTATGAGATAGGCGCACGCACCTGCTGTCAAGACCGCAGCCGAGATGTATAATGATGCTGTCGGGGTACTTCTGAATGAACTGCTCTGCAAGCTCATCATACTGCATTGCGCGCATCGCCATATAGATAGCAAGCTTTTCAGATTTGTCCACATCAGCGAAGTCGTATTCGCAGGAGTCTGCGATACGCTCGGCGGTCTTATCGGTGAAAAAGCCTTTTTTGCTCATCATAGCCTTGCCGTAAAGCGGTATGAACAATGTTTTGCTCTCGTTTGTCATGAGTGCCTCCTGATCATTTCATGTAGGAAGAAAGATCGATGCTTTCCGTAAGTACGAATTCGATCTCGTCGAGAATATTTTTAATTTGCGATATTTCGGCTGTGTTATTACTGAATTTCTCAAGCGTATACCATAACGGTGCTATACAACGGAAAATGAGTGGTGCAGCGGTCATTTC
>SVMQ01000298.1 GCA_015067375.1 Oscillospiraceae bacterium
GTTTGGCGGCACGGTTGCAGGCGGCGGAAGATACGATAACCTAATCGGCAGATTTACAGGCGACACAGTGCCTGCTGTCGGCTTCTCCATCGGATTTGAGCGTATCTTCTCCATCGTTCAGGAGAACAACATCCAGCTTGCAGGCACTCGTAAAAAGGTCGCTGTGCTGTACAAGGCAGAGGACGTGCTTGACGCCGTTACAAAGCAGAATGAGCTGCAGGCTGACGCTGATGTTACTCTCGTACTCGTTCCCAACCCCAAGAAGATAGACAAGGTGTACAGCAGAGTTAAGCAGCAGGGCTTTGACGAGATAGTTAAGGTGAACCTGTAATGCAGACGATAGTGATAAGGCTCTCGCCTGCAAAGCTGAAAAATCCCGACCTTGACCTGCGCTATGTCGTCCCCGACGAGATAGAAAAGGCGACAAAAGGCGGGATATCCGACAACGGCTTTGACTATCTCCCCGACAATTCCATGGGAATATGGATGCAGACCGAAAATGCACAGCAAAGCTATCCGCTTATCGTGAAGCTGTTCGAGAAGAAAAAGTTTCTTAAAAACGACCTGTCAAAGGCGGCGGAGATATACATCTCCGAGGACGAATGCGCGGAGCTGGATAGCTGCACAAGGGTATATCCCGAATAAAAGGAGCGCGAAAATGCAGACGATAATAGTAAAGCTTGATTTAAGAAAGCTTGCCAATGTAGACCTCGGCATTTCTGACCACATAATTGAGAGAGCCGCAAAGGCTTCGGGCGGTGCGATAGCCGACGGCAATTACGGCTATTTCAGCCCCGACGGAAGTGCTGCGGTGTGGCTCAGTGCCGAAAACGCAGCCGAGGGCGCAAACCTGCTTTTAAAGCTGTTCCAGAGCGAAAAATTCTGCGAAAACGACCTGACAGCGGCAGCTGAGATATACATCTCGGAGGAAGAACACGCTCTGCTTTTCGACTGCACAAGGGTCTACCCTGCTGAATAAATGAGGTAAATATGAAAAAACAATTTCTTGAAATAGGCAAGATAGTTGCCACACAGGGCATCCGCGGCGAGGTGCGCGTGCAGTACTACTGCGACAGCGCGGAGGTCATCTGCGACTTTGACACGCTGTATCTCGACAAGGGAAAGACGGAGATGCACGTCACACGCGCGTACCCTCACAAGAACATCGTCGTGATGAAGCTGGACGGCATCGACACTATCGAGCAGGCACAGCCCATCATCGGCAAGATACTGTACATGGACAGAGAGGACGCGGAGCTTGAAGAGGGTCTGTACTTCATTCAGGACATCATCGGACTTATGGTAAAGGACGTTGACACAGGCGTTGAGTACGGCAAGATAACCGACGTTTATCAGAACGGCGCAAGCGATGTATATTCCATACGCAAGGGCAATACAGAGCTGATGTTCCCATGTATCGACGAGGTGGTCATCAAGACGGATATCGAAAACGGCGAGATGCTGATACGTCCGCTGAAAGGTCTGTTTGACGATATCGAGGGCGACGAGAAATGAGAATTGACATAGCAACGCTGTTCCCCGATATGTGCGACAGCGTGCTGCATGAGAGCATAATCGGACGTGCGATAAAAGGCGGTCATATCGAGATATATTCCCATAACATCCGCGACTACACCACAAACAAGCACCGCAAGGTGGACGACAAGCCTTACGGCGGCGGCACGGGAATGGTCATGCAGGCACAGCCTGTGTACGACTGCATCATGGATATCGCTTCGCATCACGCCAAAAAGCCGCGCATCATCTATATGTCGCCGCAGGGTCAGACGCTGACGCAGGAGCTTGTAAAGGAGCTTGCGGAAGAGGATGGACTTATCTTGCTGTGCGGTCACTACGAGGGCATCGACCAGCGCGTGCTGGATGAGCTTGATGTGGAGGAGATATCAGTCGGAGATTATGTGCTGACAGGCGGCGAGCTTCCTGCACTGATAGTTGCGGACGCGGTGGCGAGATTGCAGAAGGGCGTGCTTCCTAACGAGGATGCATACAGCATCGAGTCCCACTACAACGGTCTGCTGGAATACCCTCAGTACACCATGCCGTTTGAATGGAGGGGCAGAGAGGTGCCTGTCGAGCTGACGCTGGGCAACCATGAGGTGGTAGCCGAGTGGCAGAGAAAGGCGGCGCTGAGAGTTACGGCAGAAAAGCGCCCCGAAATGCACGAGATATACATGGACAGACTGGTGCAGGAATTCTGGGACGGCTTCATCTCAGCAAAGGGACTGGACGATGACACCGACTACACTCAGATATTCCGCGTGGGAAGTAACGAGGGCGAGTCAAACAGGCTGCTGAAACGTGTGCTTCGCGGCAAAAAACGAGCCACCACCTGCCTTTACACCGATGACGATATCCTACCCGAAAAGGGCGAATACTGCATAATCACCGACTGGGACGGAGTGCCGCGCTGTGTGACGAAAGTAACGCGCGTGCGTGTTATCCCCTTCAACGAGATAACGCTCGAGCAGGCGCTCAAAGAGGGCGAGGACGCGACCCTTGAAGCGTGGCGCGACACGCACAGGGCGGTCTATGCCAGAAACGCAGAGCAGCTTGACATGGAGTTTTCCGATGACAGCAGGATAATCTACGAGGAATTCCGCGTGGAATACAAAAAGTGAGGACGAGTATATGTTCAGACCTATGAGAAGATTCAAGCAGGAGCTAGACAAGGTGCGCTGCGGGGAGATAGTGGATGTTGGCGGTTATGGTGTGCTTGCTGT
>SVMQ01000030.1 GCA_015067375.1 Oscillospiraceae bacterium
CACTGCTGGGGTGTTGTTCTTTGCAGGCGGGTATATCGTTATGTCATCTCCGTATATACGACTCTGGAGCAATCACACGTTGTTCAATACATATTCTGTGCAGCTGTGTGGTATCATGTATGCTTTATTCATTATGGGTATTATCATGAAGCTCGTCGGAGAGAGCCGGAAAAAGCTTTGCAGTACTGTCCTGGCACTTTGTGGAGTGGCGGTGTGCATCATACTTATCCTTTCTCTGTGCGGGGTAATACTTCCTTATGATGTCAGTGCATATTCTTCAGTATTTATTGCGATAACAGCGATCATAATGCTTGTGTGCTGCATTATGGAACTGGTTTCAGACACCGCTCTGCGAAAGATCATCGTCATAGGAGCTATATTGGTGCTTGTAGCATTGGTAGTTGATATTGTAGCAATGGCAACGGGATTATGGACAAACGGAATGTCTTCTCTGGCAGCGTTCGGGCTTGTATTTGTAATTGCTCTTATATACGCACTGTGCTATATACCGAAAAGCATCCTGAGAGAGACCGAGCTGAAAGATCAGCTTCAGGACAGCAGGATAGCAATAATGCTTTCACAGATACAGCCGCATTTTCTTTACAATGTGCTGAATACGATACATTATCTGTGTGCAAAGAATCCGCGAACCGCGCAGCAGGCGATATGTGATTTTTCGGATTATCTGCGTGTGAATCTTGATTCGCTGCAGAGAAAGACTCCTGTTCCGTTTACAACAGAGCTGAAGCACGTTCAGACATATCTGACGCTTGAAAAAATGCGATTTGATGATATACTTGAGATAGAATATGATATTCAGGCAGAGGATTTTTCGTTGCCGTCGCTGACGATACAGCCTCTGGCCGAAAATGCCGTAAAGCATGGCATATGTCAGAACAGCAGCGGAGGCACAGTGCGTATCTCCACACGCGAAACAAAAAACAGCTTTGAGATAATCGTATCTGATAATGGTACGGGGTTTGATATATCGGAGAACAAGAACGACGGAAAATCACATATCGGCATACAGAATGTGCGTGACCGTATAGAGAGGATAAGTGGCGGAACACTTATGATAGAAAGCGAGATAGGCAAGGGAACTACTGCAGTAGTGCGCATACCTAAGCACTGGGCGAGTGATCATGGCAAATGTGAATAAGTAAACATGAAAAGACCTCCGAAGTTAACGGAGGTCTTTATGTTATTCGCTTGTTTTATACTGGTTTTCAGCGTATATGGTTATGTCGTTTTCGCAGTTCTCCAACCATTGTACCGGCTTGGTAAGCTCTTTATCATAGCTGAACTGTACCAGACCCTCATCTGTCTTGGCAAACAGATTTATGTCACGTGCGACAGAGAAAGTGCAGAAATGCTCATTGCTGTTGCCCTCGTTGATAGCGAATGTCGTCTGGCAGAGATCGTCACCTGTAAATACTCTGTCATAGGCAGCGGTTTCTATGATGCTTCCGCTGTTATACTTGACCTCAAGCTCGGTAATGCTGAAAGGCTCTCCGTCAATATCAAGTTCATTTATGACCATCCTTGTGATAGTTTTATTTTCGGGCTCAATATAGAATATCTTTTCAGTATTTATACCTTGCTCTTCTGAAACGTGTCCGGCAGCAAGTACATACTCTCCGTTTTCCTGAGTGAGATCAACTAAAAAATCACCATCGGCAAAAAACAGATCAAAATAATCGTCAATGATGCGATCACGTTCCTGTATAGGAAGTATGGTAAGCGCACCGGCACCATAGCTGTCAGTTGCGCAAGCAAAGATCTGGGTGCACAGCTCGTATGAGTTCATATCTCCGTATCCTGAAACACGGCTTGCTGCAGGCTGTCCGTTAAATTCCGAGATGACTATTTCGATTTCGGTGTAATCGCCTGTTTCGGTTGATGTGATCCTGCCTGTGTAGGTTACGTCATTGTAATTTGCGCAAAGAGCGGTGATGGTGTTCGCCTCCAGAACACCATCACAGAACTCAGCTGTGGCATTGCCTGTTTCGGGAAGCCACAAGGCCTCTTCGGTTTCTGTCTGTGATCCATCTGATGTGATTATCCGTTCGGAATCCTGAGCAGGAGTTGAATCAGTACTCTCAGTAGCGTTGGTCGTAGCCCCAACGGTTATATTTGCTGACTGATTGTCGGAGATATTGCTGTCGCTGTTGTTTTCCTGTGCTGCACAGGCTGAGGCTGAAAGCATAACAGCCAGTGCTGCAATAGTTGTAATTGTTTTTTTCATGTTATTCATCATCCTTAATCTCGATTATTATTCTTGTGATATTGTATCCATCTTCATAGCAGTAATCAACGCTCTTTGCCATTTTCTTCACCATGAATATACCAAGGCCGCCAATACCGCGTTCGTCAATGCCTGCTGTTACATCTGGCTCCTTTGCGTCAAGCGGATCGAATTGCTTACCGTTGTCCCAGAAGGTGATTGCAAATTCCGTTCTGTGATTTTCAACTGCGATTTCGGCAAGCTCTGCTCCGCTGTATTTAACGATATTGGAGTACAGCTCGTCTACTGCAATATTCACCTTGCCAACGATAGTAGGGGGAATATCGAGGTTTTCCATCTGCTTGTTAATATGCTCAAGCACAGCTTCAACGGAGCTCTTGTCGGGGATTATTGTGATGCTGCCGCCGTTGATCAGATGTCCTATCTTCAGCGAAAGCATTGTGATATCATCAAACTGAGGCGCATCGCCAACGAACTCATCGACTGCCGCCTTCACGCTCCGGCATATTTCTTCGCAGTTTTTGTCTTTGACCATATTAAGCGTTTCAAGCAGTCTATCGTCACCGAAAAGCTCCTTTTGTGCATCGGTGGCTTCCGTAACACCATCCGTATAAAGGAACAGCTGATCGCCTGGCATAAGCTGTAGCTCGATTTTGCGATAGTTTATTCCCTCCATACCTGCAAGCATCAGATTTTTCTTTGTACGGAGATATTCAAATTCGCCGTTGGCTCTTTTAATGAGCGGGGGATTGTGACCTGCATTGGCTATATTGACCATTCCTGTGCTGAGGTCGATAAAACCCAGCCATGCAGTTACGAACATACCTGCTTCGTTTCCCGTGCAAAGTTTTTCGTTTGCCTGTGTGAATACATCTTCAACGCTCATTCCCGTTTCGGCAAGGCTCTTTATGAGAGTCTTTGCTCTCATCATGAACATGGCGGCGGGGATTCCCTTTCCCGAAACATCTGCCATTAATATAGCAAAGGTATGACTGTCTATCTGGTAGAAATCGTAGAAATCTCCGCCTACTTCTTTTGCTGTGAACATATCCGCATAGATATCAAAGTCCTTGCGGCTTATGTAGGGGTTGACAGATGGCAGAGCTGAGTGCTGGATAGACTTTGCAAATTCAAGCTCTTTGTCGATTCTCGCAGCAGCCTCGGAGATATAGCGTTTAAGGGTATGCACTGTGCTGTTTATATCATCTGAGAGCGATGCAAATTCCTGATTGGAGCGCACATCAACGATAACATTCAGATTTCCGCTTGCTATCTGTGCAAGAGAGGAGTTGATCTTGCGGATGTTCTCAACGATCATTGACTTTATAAGAAAGTAAAGTCTGCCGAAAAGGATCGCAAATACAAGTATCTGCATAAAGCCGGATACATAAATATATACCTCTCGTGCGAAATGAGCTTCTTCTATCGGCAGGAAAGCAATGACGTAATATCCTTCTGTCGCAGAGAACATACAGTAGCTGTCTGCGCCGAATACATTAGCTGTAAAGCGTTCTCCGGCAACGACATCAGTGCGTCTTTCGTTGATAGACAGAGTGTTGTTTACAGTGGTTCGGTCGCTGATTATATTCCACGCCGCATCGCAGATGATTATGCCGCCTTCCTTGCCGACATGACGGTTCTTTGCTGCATCAAGCACCTGCTCCGCGATATCACCCTGGAACATTTCCGCATTGAAACCTACCTGTATAAATCCACCTTCATCAAGCGTGATTCCCGCATATTTGATGAGTTGTTCATCGTTCAGAGATACTTCACGGTAATCCTGTACATATACCTTTGCGCCTTCGAGAAGCACAAGGAATTCGGCTGACTGTTCTCCGTCTTTCATGGCGTAGCCTATGTAATTCTCGGTGGTGCTGTTGATGATAGTGCCGTTTTTATCTACTATATTGATATCGGTTGCATTATACTTTTCTGCCAGTGCTTTGATATCGGTATGCTCGGCTGCATAGTCAATTGCGATCATTTCAGCCTTAGCGATCAGGCTTTCGTCCGAGGCGGCCTTTATATCTGCCATAACGTCCTCTATATTCAGGCGAAGCAAGGTATCGTTCTCGTTATCGGATATTTTGGTCTGTAGGAACACAGTGAAAAGATTACCCACGATAAACGCAACTATCAGGCAAATAAGAAGCCAGAACTGCACAGCCTGTGAGATATGCTTCTGTTCGTGCGGGCGGTTGAATTTTTCTTTGCTGATAAGCGATACAGCAAGCAACGCAAGTGCAACGGAGATGCTGTTCAGCAGTATCATGGGAATCGCACAGTCCTGTACAACGGAAAATGCGAAGTTGAGATCATACATATTTGTCAGGAACAGCATGAGCATATGGATGATCTCCATTATGCCCGCGACTGCAAAGCCATACACCCAGAACGGCTTTTTGTCGTCGAACATATATTTCCTGAGTATTGCAGAGAATAATCCTGCAAGCACGGTTGCGATCGAACAGGCTATGCGAGTATATTCGCTGGCGCCCCAGAATGTAGCCAGCCAGCGCTCAATTCCACCTATGATACCGGCGATTATACCTGCCGGTGCACCAAAGATTATACCTGCGCAAAGCGGCGCGGAATCACGAACGTTCATCACGGCAGTGCCGGTATTAACGCCGAATTCTGTTGATATTACAGCTATGCCGCCGAATATGATTCCTATAATGATCTGACGGGTCATGAATTTAAGCTTGCCAAAAGAAGTTTTCTTTTCGCACAGATACACTATAACAGTGGTCAAAACAGGCATTAGTGCGGTAGCAGCCAGCTGAAGTATTGTTGTAAGTTCAAGCATAGGATCGCCTTTCATTAAATAGTATTATCGGTTTTGTCATTGTGTTGTCATAGTGTGCATGTTAAAATGCTTTTACTAAGGAATAATCCTAAAAGGAGGACATAATATGACAATAGATAAGAAGATTGAAAATGAAGTGCTTACAATGAAGGTAATGGGCAGAGTGGATTCCTCTAATTCCGAACAGCTCGAAGCCGCTGTTAATGAGAGTATAGGTGGTATAAAGGAATTCATCTGGGACATGGAAGGTCTGGAGTTCATTTCTTCTGCCGGTCTGAGAGTCATTATCAACGCTCAGAAGACCATGAATTCTCAGGGTAAGATGAAGTTCATCAATGTAAACCGTCTTATTATGGAGGTTTTTGATATTACAGGACTTGTTGATATATTCACTATCGAATAAACCGATTGAACTTATAAACACCAAGCCATTCTGCTTATCACGGAATGGCTTTTTTATATTCAGATGATATTTAAATAATGCTGTCCTATTTGAAAATCTTCATCAATGATCTTTCGTTGTTGTCCATAATACTCTCTCCATTTTACTTTTTCCCATTTGCCAATCTGTAAAGATAGCCGTTCATATATTCTGCCCACGAGTATTGAGCCATAAATTCACCTGTATAGGCGCTGAGTGCGTGGGAATCCTGATTTACAGCGCGGTAGTAGTCGCATTCAATAAATTCGATATTAACAGAAATGCTGTTATATGCCTTGGTTATGATGTGCTCGGCATTGATCTGTTTGAGTGTTTTCATCATTGAAGATATTATCTTCTGCAGATACATCTGATGACGCAGATCATATTCTTCATTTTCGAAGATTCTTGCTGCTATTTCCTTTATAGTGCTGGAAGCACCCTGTCGATAGACAAGATAAGCAAACACCTCTTTTGCTTTTGCACGTTCAAATCTCAGTATATCGCCGTCGGGGAGATATACTTCAAAGTTTCCGAAGCATTTCACGTTCAGGGTGACATGGTCGCTGTCATTTACAGGATATCTCAGATCATTAAGCTCCTGAGCCACCTTTTCTGCTGTAACAGGCTTCATGATATATCCGCTTGCGTGCAGCTCCATGGCATTTCCTGTGTAGTCATCGTAGCCTGTGACAAATATTATATTAAGGTGAGGATTATGCTTTTTAAGACGTTCGGCGATTTCCACACCTGTGATACCATTCATTTTGATGTCAAGGAAAGCAATATCACAGTGATGCTTTTCGGCATATCTGATAAGCTCGTCACTTTTGCGGAAGCTTCTGATCTCCGCTTCGGGACAACTCTGACGTATTGCGCTCACAAGAGCCTCAAGCGCCAGTTTTTCGTCATCTATCGCGAGTATCTTCATAGCCATTTCACTCCTTTCGTAACAGGATATCTTATTTACAGCGTCAGCGAAAGCGAATTCAGTCCTATGCTTCGTTTGTAGGAGATGCTCTTTGCCGATTCCTTTATTCTGAGAATGCCGTCGTCAGTGTTAACGGAAGTTATTTGTTTCATATGATCAAATGGTTTTCCGTTATCTCTGAAACGGATCGTTATTTCGTTGTTCTGGTTTATAAAGGTGATGTCAAGCCATTGCCTTCTGCCATTAGTAAAGCTATGCTTTACGATATCTGAGCATATTTCTTCCACACATGCAGAAAGATCCTTTGCAGACTTTTCGTCACTCATGTACGTCAAACAGAAATCATACAGTTGATCCGATATATATTTTATCTCATCAATGCTGCCGTCTGTTGAGAATTCCAGCTTGTTCCGATCTTTTTCCGTGCTTTTGTCAAGCATCATAAGATCATCGAAACTGCGGGGGAATCTTTTGTTTCTTATCGCTATAATAACAGCAAGTGTGATGATCGTAAGTGCTTCTCCGAGAACGAAAGCAAGCCACACACCGTCACTGTCCATAGGAAATATGAGTATTACAGAGGCAGCAAGCGTGTATATCAGCGATTGCAGCGAGCATAGGACCAATGACAGAACAGGCTTTTTTGTCGCCTGATAGAAGTTTATAAACGCCATGTTCAATGCTCTTAACGGCATTGATACTGCAAACATTATCATAGCAGCCGAAGCCATCTGAAGAGTATCAGCGCCTTCTATACCAAGTAACGAGGGGAGTGCCTCGGGAAATAGAATGATCAGCACTGCTATGATCGAATTTGCTGTCACGCCAAGTCGTATTGCGCTTTTAAGCGTATCTTTCAAAGCAGTCCTGTCGCCTTCGCCGTAGAACATTCCTGCCACGGGCAGGATCGCTGTGCCCATTCCCATTGTGATAGCTCCGAGGAAGTTGTTCGCCTGGTTGCGGATATTGAGTACCGCAACCGCTCCTGAGCTTACAAGCGAGATGAGCATTATGTTCAGAACGACAGTTTTAACGGTATCGAATATTCTGTTTGCGGCTGTCGGTGCGCCGGTAATCAGCATCGCTGAAAGCTCTTTGGGAATACCTGACGGTTTTACCAGCCTGAGCGATGATACAGGGCGCAGGAAATGCGTGCAGGCAACTGCCACTGCCGCAACATAGCTCAGCGAGGTAGCAAGTGCCATTCCGAACATTCCAAGTTCAAATACGACCACCATTATTATGTCCAGGATTATATTCATTACCGTCATGACAACGATTGCAACAAGAGGAAGCCGCGGAGAGCCGTCTATCTTCAGATAGCCCATAAGTGCGGTAGTCATCAGAGTAGGCAGCGCACCCATAAAGAAGCCGAAGATATAGTCCCTTGCCATCGGGAGCAGTTCGTCGCGCGCACCCAGCATTACAGCGATTTGTTCAGGGAATATAAGTCCCGGTAGTGTGATCAGAACGCCGCATATCATAAGAAATAATATTGTTATGGAAAAAATACCGGACATTTCCCTGTGGTCGCCTTTTCCGAGCGCATGGGCTGCTCTTGCTGTACCGCCGCTGGCAAAGATATTGCCTATTGCGGAAAATATCAGCGATATAGGGCTTACGATACCCATGATACCAAGTGTCTCCGGTCCGATCAGTTGTCCCGCTATAATATTATCAACCAGCAAACCTATAGTGGCAGCAAGCGTTGATAATACCGATACGGTGACAAATGACAGATAAGTTTTTCGTACCAAGCAGTCGTTTCTATATATGTTATCCATTGTGTTCATTTACTGTACCGCCAAGTGCGATGGTTATGCCATCGATGATATCCTCATGATTGATTATGAAGGAGTAGAATTTCTTGATCTGATCCAGATCCACACCAATTCCACATTCACTGATACCCTGAAGTGCGAGAAAAGAGTGAACAGCACGAAGTGCAATGAAGGTCTCAAGCTCGTCCCAGTACCCCTCAGAGCAATTCTGATTAAGCTCGTAGCCGATTCGGAAATAAGGCAGGATATCCTCATATATGACCTTGCGCATATCTTCACCTGCTTTGTAGCCGTGCAGCAGGCAGTCCTGTATAAAAGTTGCAACATCGAAAAGATAGTGGCTGTAACAGCAGCTATCAAAGTCAAACACCCAGATGTTGTTGTTTTCAACAAAAAAATTGTCTTTGTGGAAATCTCCGTGGCAGATACCGTAAATTCCTGTTTCTTTAGGAAGGCTATCCACTTTTTCGATGATGCTGTTTACCCGTGCAAGCTCCGATTCGCTGAGCTTGCTGCGATGCTGCTCATAGGACAGTCCTATTTTTTCCAGGAGCGATCTGCGCTTGTAGTGCATACCGATCTCTTGTTCGTTGGTACTTACCTTATGTATTTTTCCGAGAAGCTCACCGACGCAGATAAAGAACATCGGATTCATATCAACGGCAGTCTTTACATTTCCGCGCGCGGTACGGAACATAGAGGCACGGTAGGTGGTACCTTCTATGTCAAATTCCTCAAGATAGTTTCCCTGAAGTGACGGGTGAGGCTCACAGACGGTGTTGGTAAAGGATTTGAGATCGTCAAGCCACATAAGCTCGCTCAGGATCTCACTACGGCTTTTATGTGCTGTTTTGCTGACCCTTATCATAAATGGCTTGTTCTCGAAAATAAACGCATAATTCTGCGTTGAAAAGAACACTTTTGCTTCATTTATATCTGCTCCATAATGGAGTAGTATTTTTTCTCTTAATAGCTGATTGATTTTATCGTCCATAGATATGCCTCCGTATGCGTAAAGTTTAGCATATAACCAGTGACAAAACAATGACAAATGCTGCTGCATTGACTAAGCCATGCAGCAGCATTATTTTATATATCACGTTTTCTGCTTACTATTATGTAGTTTACAGCCTTTCGTGTGGGATACTTAACGCTTGTTGCAGTAACGGTGTAAACGCCTTCCGCAGATGGTGCCTTGTAAAGTCCGTTCTGGCTTATGGTTCCGCCGTTTTTATCCTCTACCTTCCATATACAGTTGAGGTTATCGCAGCCTTCAATTATACATTCAAGACCTATAGTGCCGCGCGGCTCTATATTTACGAGATTAGGCTGAATGGAAATGCTCATTTTATCTATTTCCATTATGACCTTTTCGTTTTCGGTTTTCTTTTTGGTCGCCTGCCAGTGGATTCTTATATTGCCCGAATGAAGCTTGTCAAGCAGTTTCACAGCTATACGGAAGGTGCCCTTATCGTTGTACGAGATCACGCTGTACTGTATTTTTGGGAATTCCATTGCATAGGGGCTGCCCTCGAAAAGATCCGGAGATCCGAAAAGGACAGTATTGTCAGTCCCGACTGAACTGCTGTTGACTGGCTCTACACCAATGGTATAAGCTATCTCGCCCTCGCCGAGTCCATGTATTATTTCAGCGGAGTAGTACACCTTACCCTTGTAGTCCACAGTGATGTCAATGTTTTCAACACCGCTCGCAATAAGATCATCTTCTTCCTGACGAAGGGTGCTGACAGATTCGTTGACTCTGTCTGTCGCAGCGGAAAGCTGGTAGACAGGCTGTTTCGGGAGATTGTCGAGAAGATAAGAAAGGCGGCTGCCCATAATATACTGCTTATAGGGAAGTGGAGAGATGTTTTCTATATTGAGTATTCCGTTATTGTCCGAGAAACGGATCTCGGCAAGATAGAGCGCATCTGCTTTAGAAGCATCTATATCCATTCCTGAAGCTTCGTGGAAATATTCTCTCAGTACACGCTTTTCCACAGGTTCATCTATGATCTCGACTGTAAAATCCAGACCATTGCTTATAACGAGCTGCTCATCTCCGATGCTGATATTAATGCTGTCTGCAGGGATAGAGATCTTGTTAATGCCGACCATTTTTCCTGATGGTGTAAGAATGATCTCCTCTTTCTGAATGTTGAATTTATCCGTGGCGTTGTAGTAGGATATTTCAGTGAATATCTCTCTGTTGTTGAAGAATGCGCCGTGAGTAAGTTCAAGCTCACAGGAAAGACTGCCGTTAAGATCACGTTTTTCTATCTCTACGGATAAAATAAGCTTTTCGTTTACATTGACGTACTTCGGCACTGTTACTTTTACTGTCAGATTGGGCTGGCATACTAGTTCCTTTGTAGTTTCAATGATAGGGAGCAGACCACAGGCAAGTGCTTCGGGCTTGTGATTTGTCAGATACAGGTGATAGCCTTCCGCTGTTCGGTTGTAACAGGTCATAAGACTATCCGCAAGAGGCGAAACCTGCTCTGTCATAGTCTCCTTGTATTCGATACAGAGATATGTCGCAAAATCGGCGTTTATGTTGTCGAAACCGTCTACGGAAGTTATATCTTTCAATACAGGGCTGCTGACAAGAATATCGTTTCCGAAAGCATCATATGCGTATCCGGCTTCGACGGAAACGGTGGTGCTGTCTATGCATACTACGTCCATACCCGAAACTACGCCGCAGCCGTAGTTTGCCAGACGCATCGCCTTAAGCTTGCTCTGCTGATATTCCTGTTCATCGCAGAAATCGCGCACTGTAAGCTGCTTGCCCTTGAAGTAATTATTTCTGATAAACTGAGATATTTCTTTTTTATTCATACTCATTTCCTTTCGGACAGATCGTCTGAAATATACCGATCTGTCAGTCTGACAGTATCATACCGCTGTCGAAGCTATCGTCGGACAACAGGAGCGTGTCATTATGTGTAGTGCTGTTGTTGCGCCTGAGAACCAGTCTGCCTTGAATGCCGACAGGGGTGAATTCTTTTATCAGCCTTATCAGCTCCGAATGATGTCTGCCTGAGGGTATATCATCATAATCCACGGTTACGGTGAACTCACTTCGTCCGGTTATATCTATATCGGCGGGGTGGCCCAGAAGTATTTCAAGCATTTCGGCAAGAGCCGTCTGCGTACCTTTCATGCGTATCAGCCGACTACTGTGACGTACCATTTCTCTCAGTGCATCATCGCCCCATAGACTGCCGGTTTTTATGCCCTGCCATTCCTGTAGCTTTTCCAGCATCGCAGTGTCTGCTGTGTCGATATCAAGCTGTCGGTCAAATTCCGAGATCTGTTGGTCAATGTTATTGAATACCGCACGGTACAATGCAAGCATGGATGCCAGCTGCCCGTTATCATTACGTCCGAAACATTCAGGAAGTGCGTCAAGATAGGTCTGATAAGGATAGTGTATGGTAAGCGAGCTTATTTCAAGCTTTTTCCCGTTATCCGGTACTGCTTCCACAACAAACCACAGATATCGTCCTTTCAGCGTATGCAGAGGAGCGCTGTGTGGATTTACAAACGTTACCGCACGTATATCTGAGGATATCATAGACGGATCACCTTCCATGATAGCCTTCAGTGCTTCCTGAGTTGGAGCTTCTGCTCCACCGATGTTAACGGTCAGCTTATTACTTGCAAAAGCAGTAAACCTGAAAAAGCTGTTTGGATCCAGCTGATGGGATATATCAACATGATCCCATATAGTGCCGTTAGTTCCGCTGTCCAACGTATTACTGATCCACCAGCCTGTTTTGTCGAAACTGAGCGTGTCAGCTACATCGGCGTTGTTCAGGGCTCCTTTTGATATTGTATCCCCACTGCAAAAAGCGAAGTATTTATTGTTCAAGCTGTTTCCTCCTTTAAGGGGCAGAAGATCAGTTAATATCTGCCGATTTAAGATATAATCTGCTGCCTGAGGTAGCGGTGATGCTGGTATGGGAAACGCCCTCGTTGGGGTATATCGTCATTTTCAGCGAAGACACGCTGTCCACACATTTGAGTGCGCTTACGGCTTTCAGCAGCTCGGCATAATCGACTGTTCCTGCTGAGCGCTGTGCGAAATAGACTTTCACAAAGCTTATGATATCATCTCTGACATCTGCTGTTGCGGGAGCCGCATTGACAGTCATTCTGACGCAAACGGGGATATATTCGGGGAAGACTACACGAAGCTTTGTCGTAATGAGGCAGGCTCTGCTGAGGGCTTTTCGGATATTTTCCGTATACCAGTCGAGTGCATTGTGGTTTCTGCCGTAAAGCTCACATTCAGGCTCTATAAGCAGCGTTATTGAGTTATTGCCGCTGTCGAATACCTCTGCGCTTTTGATAAACAAGCCTTTGACATCCATTGCAGCTGAAATGAAATCCTGCTCGGTAAGCAGCGTGTGTTCGGTCTTTTCGGTGAGTATTCGTCTGAAGAAATGCTCGGTGCTCTCATGGTTTGTGCCGCCGTGGGCATTTATTATGCGTATTCCGTTTTCAGCGGATCTGTTGTCCGCTATATTTCCGCTTTCTCCGTCTGTGAGAACGAGAGAGGTCAGAATAAGCTCACCATGCGGAACCGCACCATGAATATCGTCACCGAAAACAATACAGCCAAGCTGTTCGTCTATTGTGAATACCTTGTCGGAAGATCCGCAGGTATGAAGCTTTTCGGTGTAGTTCCATTCCTGCCATAATGCGTCCTCGCGGTCTTCTTTAATCATTAACTTACAAGCACTGCCGATAACGCCGCTGAAATTGAGCATTATTTTACTGTTAGAGCAGTTTTCGCATTTGTAAACGGTAAAATCGTGAACATATTCTTTTTCATAAAGCACCAGCATAAGTGCGTCATCGTATATGTCATCGTGCGCAAAGAGATCAAGCAGAGCTGTTCTCGATGACGTTGCAAGGCGATATTCGCCGTTCTCGTTCACAACATCATAAGCGATATCCATGTCTTCTGCGGCACAATAGCCTGCGGCAGTTTTAACAAACAATCTGTAAATTCCGCTTTCGGCAAGAGCATGGCTGAATACCATTTTGTTTTCAGCAAAGCTTTCGTGGCCGAATTTTACAGAGGTGCATTTGGTATCGGTCTGCATGAGCTGAACGCAGGAAAGATATGCGCCTGTAATAATCGGGAGCTTATCAAAACCGCGCTTTTTTACTACTGCGCGGATAGGATAAACACCGTCAAGTTCGGTATGTGTTCGGTTGAGTCTGAGTACCGTTTCACCTGTTCTAAAGCAGTTGAAGGTGCCGTCGGATACAAGATCTGAATCACACCATGAGCCATTGCTGTAAAACTGCCACACTATCTCGGAACCCGTATCGAAATCATCCATGTTATCGGGTAAAGTTCGTCCTTGTGCATCAAAAACAAGCGTAATATTTACATCTTCATCAGATGGCAGCGGTTGTGCAAAGCCTATTACGAAATCGTCGCTGTGTGAAAACATCGTAACGCTTGGTGCTTTTTCGCTGGCATCAACTGCGGAAATAAGGTTGCTCTTACCGTTCATACTGCCGTATCTTACAGCTTTGTTTCCGTCATAGACCGCGTTATTCGCCAGTTCAAAAACATGGCCTTCGGTATGCAATTTAGTACCTTTGCACAAACTGATGCATTTGGAAAAACAGGCGGTTGCCGATGCAGCGGCCGAAGTGTGTGGCTCAAAACCGTACAGTCTGCCGAGATACGTGATGGCATCGGCACTGATCTTATTCATGTTTGAGCGTTGTTCCAGCGCAAGATATGTCAGCAGCTCAAGCAGTGCAATGCCTACGCTGTTTTCGGTAAGGTTGGTCCATTCCGTTGTAAGCGTGGGTATTCTGCTTTTAAGTCTTGCCAGTGTATCTTCAAAATCAGGTCTACCGATCTCAGGCAGTTCCAGCATACTTTGTTCACTCCAGTTTTCAGAGCATTATTGCTCTTTGATATTGATTATTGGCATACCGCAGACGGGCACACCGAATTTTATTTTGATCGCATCCTCATAGTCAAGTGTAAGCTCTCCGTTTTTGCAGATAAGCTGAATGTTGTCCACGCTTGTTACATGGGGGATATCCGAAATTATCTCATACATCTGGGAGATTGTAGGGTATGTACCTATCCTGAATCCGTCACCTGAAATATCGCCACTGATAGGATCGAGGAAGGTTTTGAGTCTTGAGATAATTGCATTTTCGATAGCCTGCGGAAATACCTTTTCGTCTGTCCTGCACAGAATAACAGGCTGTATTTCGATATAAACCGCAGGGATTATATTTAGCTTGTCACGCATATGGAACGGCATGGCTGGCAGTATTGCGTTGGAAACGCTCAGCTTTGCCGCTGTAAACTCTCCGTCAAAGCGTCTGTCGGTAAGCAGTACAAGTGTTACGGTTGAATGTTTGAAGTAGCAGCGCGCATCCAGGATAGATGGATCAGCGTTTTTAGCAGCGATCTCATAATCCTTTTCGCTTATGCAACGCTCCAGCGTGCTTACCTTTGATGTGCCGCGTGTATAGCATTGATCAAAGCTTTCGGTATTGCGACCGCCATGGGTATTTTCGGGGTTTGTTACGGTGTCGACAAATGGCACAGGATCAAGGAAATAGCTGATCTCTCCTGCATTCAGATTGCCTGCGGCACCTGTTGTGACCGAATATCTGACACGTACTGTCGGCTCATCGGCAGCAGGCGGAACAAAACCTCGGTCAAATCGCAGTATTCCGTTACCGTTATCGAGCGAGAACTGTTCGTTTGAAAGAGATATCCAGTTTCCGTTGTTAAGTACCGTTACCTGTGCATCGTATACCGATCCCGAACCGAGTTTTAACTCGGGCTTTGTATCATCTGAAGCGATGATAAATCCCATTTCAGCCATGTTTTTCTGCTGGCATATCTGAACAGC
>SVMQ01000299.1 GCA_015067375.1 Oscillospiraceae bacterium
GCCTATCAGACGGTAGATAGCCCTTCCGTCATCGACACAGGTATGCTCATCGAAGAACATATTTCCGCCGAAGATGCAGCCGTTGCCGATAAAGACCTCGGCAAGCTTGCCGATAAATGCCTTTCCGTCAAGCACCACCTCATACTCCTGCAGTGGCGAAACGAAAATGGAATAAAGCACGCTGAGCGTATACGGCATGGCAGAGTTGATATATCGGAGTATACGGTACTCGTTCATCTTGTCAACGCTGTTTGCATCAAGACCTGTAGACAGCGTATTCAGCGAAACACCGTGATTAGACTTTATGTAATCCACCTTGATAACTTCGCCGCAGATAAGCTCCTCTATCTGATGGAAGCGCGGCTCGTATTTACCGAACATCTTGATAAAATCATTGGTAAGTCCGCACGGAAAGAATGCTATCTCAGCCTGCGAAAGATCATCGAAGCCATTGAGCATATTGCGCATAGTTCCCGAACCGCCGCAGCAATAAAAACGCAGGCGCTCGCCCTTGAAGATGTTCTGTATCTTTTTTACAAGCTCAGTTTCATAGCCTGCATATCGCGTGTTGAACACAAAGAAATTAAGACCCTCGATGGAGTTGAGCTTTGTTCTCAGGTCATCAGCGAAGGTCTTTGATCCCGCATAAGGATTGATGATAAAAATGTGCGTCATGGATGATCCCTCCGAATATCAACGCTTACCGCTCAACGACCACTGTCGGTTCATTCTGTTTCTCAAGCGTCTTTCTTATGGCAGCGATCATCTTCTCCTTGCTGGGCGGCTTTAACAAATAGCCATCAGGGTTTTCCTCAACAAGCTTTGAAACAACTTCGCGCTCAGCGCTGCTGGTGAAAAAGATCACAGGAATATGCGACGTAGCAGGATCGCTGCGCAGTCTTTTCAGCATCTGTACACCATTCGTGTACGGCATCTCATAGTCAAGCAATATGATATCTGCAGGCACTTTGGAAAGCGACATGAACGCCTGCGACGCAGATGCGGCGATAGAAATCTCAAAATGTGTGCTGAGCATCTCCTTTACAGTCCTCAGAAGTATGGCATTATCGTCCACCACAAGCACTTTTGTGCGCCCTTTGGGAGAATTACCGCCTGCCGCGGCAGATACATTTACATTGTTACCCATTTTTTCCTCCGAATATCTGCGACATACGCCCTTCGCAGATGATCTGAAATGATTTTTTTATCGACTTACAATAATAGTCATCTTACTATATAGTATAACATATTATCAAGCAAATTTCAAGGAACAAATTGACATATTCTGTGATATATTATTAACAAAATTCAACGCGCTAACACGCTAATAATGCCAAAGATGTCAAACAGATGCTGTTGTTATACTAAAATCAAAAAATGTCGATTTTCCATCTATTTACGGATTGACTTAACTGCGATATCGTGATATAATAAATATGTCTAATAACTATTTTAAGGAGCTATACCGTGCTGCTTGCTGTATATTTTCTTATCGCACTTGCTGCGGTGGCTGCCACCGCATTGCTCAGCGATGCTGGTGTCGCAATTCTGATATTGCTGTTTTTTATCTGCTTCATAGGGATCGTAGGACTGCATTTTCTTGTGCTGTTCGTGACCTCACGCTTTATCGACCCTGAACATCTGCCCGAAAAGATAAAGCCGTTCCACCGTTTTCTGACGCTCTCGACCATCGGCATGATGCTCGCCGTAATGAGAGTGAGAGTGACTGTGCGCGGAAAGGAGCTGCTCCCCGATGAGCCTATGCTGTTCATCTCCAATCACTTCTCGGTGTATGACCCGATGATAGCGATGCTTCATCTGAGAAAGCACAAGCTTGCGTTCGTTTCCAAAAAAGAGAACATTCAGATACCAATGGCAGGCAGGTTCATGCTTGCAAGCGGCTGCGTTTCGCTTGACAGGAGCAGCGCGAAAAAAGCGGCACTGGCTATCAACAAAGCGGCAGAAAACATCTCCACAGGACGATGCTCCATGGGCATATATCCCGAGGGCGGTACTAACCGTGACCCCGAGCGCGTGCTTCTCCGCCCGTTCAAAAGCGGTTCATTCAGGCTCGCGCTGAGATCAAAAGCGCCGATAGCGATAGCTGTAATGAGCAACACACGAAAGATAAACAAGCAGCTCTTCACACACGTTACCATGGACATCATCCGAGTGATCTCATACGATGAATACAAGGACATGAAAACCAATGAGCTGAGCGAGCTTACATATAACATCATGAAGGAGTGGCTGAGCAGATGACAAAGACCTGCTTTATAGTAAATCCTGCATCAGGAAAGGGCGAGGGAATAAGCCTCGTTACCGAAGCGATCAGCAGCTTGAATGCAGAATGTGAGATATACACAACTACGTCACAGGGCGACGCTACACGCTATGTGCGCGAATATTGTCGTGATCACCCGAATGAGCGCGTACGCTTCTGTGCGTGCGGCGGCGACGGCACCCTGTTTGAGGTGGTAAACGGTGCAGCAGGCTTTGACAACGCTGAGGTCACCTGCTTCCCCTGCGGCAGCGGAAACGATTTTGTGAAATACTACGGCAACGTGGACAGATTCAGAGATGTCAAGGCTCTGGTATCGGCAGAGGCTGCGCCCATAGACCTGTTCAGAGTCGGAGACCGCTACTCGATAAATGTAGTGAACTTCGGCTTCGACACCAACGTATGCAAAGAGATGGAGAAGG
>SVMQ01000300.1 GCA_015067375.1 Oscillospiraceae bacterium
TTTATCTGATGCGCTGTAGCACATTATCTTCCAACTGAGTTCATAAAGCAAAAGCTCTGCAGTGTTTAACAGCAGAGCTTGTTACATCAGACACTGAGCCGCTTCGTAATATAATCGGCGATGAAGGGCAGAAACTGCTCGTAAAGCTGTCTGGTGCTTTCGTCGGGCAGGAATACGTCAACGCTGTGCAGGTCAGTGCCTGCTCTCGCGGCGGAGCGCATCTGCTCTGAATGTGCGCGGCGCAGTGCGCTAAGCTCGGTCAACCTTATCTGTGCCGCCTGCAACGACAGTCCTGTGAGCCGCGCTATCTCCTCGGCGGAGCTTACGCCGCAGAAGTGCAGCACGCACAGCGGAGCAAGCAGCCGCGCCGCATAGCGGTCAGCCTCCTGCTCCCATTGGCGGTGGTGCGGTGCGGCGCATTCCGAGGTGATATGCCCCAGAAACACATGGGCAAGCTCGTGCGCTGTTGTCCAGCGGCGGCGCTGCTTGCCGCAGACTTTCTCGTTGATGGCGCAGATGAAATGCTGTTCATCCCGGAAGCTGAATCCCAGGTGGCTTATGTCGCGGTATATCTCGTCGATGTCCATGTCGTAGGTGTCTGCGCAGTATTCATAGCTTATCAGCTTGATATCGTTGAGCGAAGCAAGCTTGTTCAGGTCTGTCGGAAGCGAGCAGCATCCCGACCGCAGCAGTACCTCCTCCGCGGTCATATCAGCGCCCTCCGTCATAGTCGGGCAGGTCAAGCACGCTGCCTGCACCCTTGCGCTTTCTCATGACGATGCGCTTCGGCGCTGTGCCGCCGCGCGCCGCTATCATCGTGACAGTTTCGGTGCAGCGGCGGTATTCAATATCCGCACAGGTCTGCACAAGCTCTCTGCCGTAGTCGTCAAGCGCACGATATTTCTCAATAAGCTCGCTTTCGGGAGAGAGGTCTGTGTAGCAGTCCGCGAAAAGCTCGTTGGGCTGACAATGCAGCACGTCAAACAGCTTGTACAGCACATCCTCGCGCGGATGGCTGACCTCTCTCTCATAGTTGCCCACAGCCGACGGAGTTACACCTATCCGCAGTGCAAGCTCCTCCTGAGTAATATTTGCACGCTCCCGCAGCATCCTTATCCTTCTTCCTATTCCCATGATCCCTCCTGCCTGTATCAGGCTCATAATAATTTTTCAGCTTTGCTATCGCTGTTTTTCTCAGCAGGAACACCCTGCGCTCGCTCATGTACATCTTGATCGCTATCTTATCCCAGTTGTATCCCAGCAGGTAGTAATGCTCGATTATGCCGCGCTCCTCTCCGCTGAGGATACTTATGTACTCCAGTGCAGCAAGCTTTGCGTCAACGGTGCGGTCGATATGCTCGTTAAGCTCGCTTTCCAGAAGCGCTAGCTTGTCTGCAAGGTTCTGGGAGTAGGTATTGCTCTCACGCGCTTTCGCCGCGATCCTGTGCAGACGTTCGATATGCTCCAGCTGTGCGGAGATCTCCAGCTCATACAGTCGGGCGCGCTCCAGCGTACCCATTACATCCACCATATTATCAGCTCCTTATCTTGTTCATGTTTTTGACTGTTCATGAAATTATCTTATGTGAACAGTATAACACAAGAACCTTGTAGTTGTCAAGTGCAAAAACGAAACAATTTAAATAATTGCAGATTTTTGCATTTTTTTTAAAAATGCTATTGACAAATGGGTATAAAGGTGGTATATTGTATATAACGGATATACACATTAGATACAAGATGTATATTCCGCAAGTCGGCAGATGTACACTGTCGCAGGATCTCGAGAGGTTAAAAAAATATGAACATTATTATTACAAATTCCGCAGGCGCACCTATCTACGAGCAGATATCCTCGCAGATAAAGGCGCTGATACTCAGCGGACAGCTGAACGAGGGCGACGCGCTGCCCTCTATGAGGACGCTTGCACAGGATCTGCGTGTCAGCGTCATCACCACAAAGCGCGCTTATGAGATACTTGAAGCGGAGGGGCTTATAGAGTCTTTCACGGGCAGGGGAAGCTTTGTTGCGGCGAAGGATCCGCAGATGCTGCGCGAGCAGAACCTGCGCGAGATCGAAAAGCACCTGACCGAGGCAGCTGACATTGCAAAGCGCAGCGGCATAACCACTGCGGAGGTGCAGGAGCTTCTTTCGCTGATACTGGAAGAGTGAGTTGGAGGTCAACATGGAAAATTGCATTGAGGTAAAGGGCATCAGCAAAAAATACAGCAAATTTGAGCTTGACGATATCACGCTCACCGTGCCTTGCGGCACAGTAATGGGCTTTATCGGTGAAAACGGCGCGGGCAAGACCACCACGATAAAGGCGGTGCTTGGTCTGATGAAGCCTGACAGCGGCTCTGTCACTGTTATGGGCGAGGACGCGTCGAAGCTGTCAAAGGACGTAAAGGAGCGCATAGGCGTCGTATTTGACGGACTTACATTTCCGAAGTCGCTGAACGCCATGCAGCTTGACAAGGTGCTTGGCGGCATCTACAAAGCATGGAACAGCGAGGTGTTTTTCGGCTATATCAACCGTTTCGGGCTGCCTCTGAAAAAGAAGTTCAGCACCTATTCGCGCGGCATGGAGATGAGGCTGTCGCTTGCCGCGGCGCTGTCGCACGATCCGCAGCTGCTGGTGCTTGATGAGCCGACAAGCGGACTTGACCCCGTGATGCGCA
>SVMQ01000301.1 GCA_015067375.1 Oscillospiraceae bacterium
GAGAGCGTTACTTCGCCCATGCCGTACATCAGCAGGTCAGCGCCTGTATCCACAAGCACCGACGGCATTACGCTGTCGCTCCAGTAATCATAGTGCGCAAAGCGGCGAAGCGAGGCTTCAAGTCCGCCTATTGAAATCTCGACATCAGGGAAAAGGCGCTTCAGATTCTGACAATAAACGGTCAGCGCGCGGTCAGGGCGCTTTCCTCCCCTACCGCCCGGTGAATACGCGTCGTCGTTGCGCTTTTTGAGTGCTACGGTGTAATTCGACACCATGCTGTCGATGTTGCCGCCTGTCACCATGAAGCAGTATTTCGGCTTGCCGAGCTTCTTGTAATCCGCGTCGGTAAGCGGCTGTGCTATGATTCCGACAGTGAAGCCTGCCGCTTCTATCATGCGCGAGATTATCGCAATTCCGAAAGTCGGGTGGTCAATGTACGCATCGCCTGTAAAGCAGATGAAATCAAGCTGCTCTATTCCGCGGTCTATCATATCCTGTTTTGATACAGGTAAAAATGGCATAAGTAAGATCCTTTCATATCATGCTAAGAGGCGGTTGTGATACCGCCTCAGGGTATTATTTCTGCTGTAACTTCCTTTCGTACCACTCCTGCTTGGTCATCAGCACCTGACGCGGCTTGCTGCCCTCGAAAGGTCCTACAACGCCCATCTGCTCCATGATGTCGATGAGCCTTGCGGCTCTGCCGTAGCCAAGCTTGAAGCGGCGCTGCAGCGATGAGGTACTGGCCTGTCCTGCCTCAACGACGAATTCAATAGCTTCTTCAAGCTTCTCATCCTCGGCGCTGAGGTCACCGCCGTCACCGCCTGTGGATGCGCCCTTGTTATCAGCAGAAGCCACCATCTCAGTCTGACGCTCTATCTCTTCAATGATGCTCTCGTCATACTCTGCCGCAAATGTCTGCTTGATGAAGTCAACGATGCGCTCAACTTCCTTGTCTGACACAAAGCAGCCCTGCACGCGGACAGGCTTTGGCATTCCGACAGGCATATACAGCATATCGCCGTTACCAAGCAGCTTTTCAGCTCCACCGCTGTCGAGGATAACACGGCTATCCATCTGCGATGCAACCATCAGCGCGATACGGCTTGGGATGTTTGCTTTGATAAGACCTGTAACGACGTTAACAGTAGGTCTTTGAGTTGCAATAACAAGGTGCATACCTGCCGCACGCGCCATCTGCGCAAGTCTTACGATGCTGTCCTCGACGTCCTTGGGCGATGCCATCATGAGGTCGGCAAGCTCGTCTATGAATATTACGATATGTGACATCTTTTTCAGACCGCTGTTGGGGTCTTTTGCAAGCTCGTTAAAGCCGCCGAAATCGCGCACATTGTTCTCTGAAAACAGCTTGTAACGATTAAGCATCTCGTTAACTGCCCATGCAAGCGCGCCTGCCGCTTTCTTAGCATCAGTCACAACGGGAATGAGCAGGTGCGGAATGCCATTGTACATCATGAACTCAACCTTTTTGGGGTCAACCATTATCAGACGTACTTCCTCCGGCGTAGACTTCATGAGGATGCTCATTATAATGGAGTTTACGCATACCGACTTACCTGAGCCTGTCGTACCTGCAATAAGAAGATGCGGCATCTTAGAAATATTACAAGTGATCGTTTCACCGCTTATATCCTTGCCAAGAACAGTTTCAAGCTTCTTGTCAAAGGACTTTTTAAACTCGGGATTATCCACCAGCTCTCGGAAATAAACGGTGTCTTTCTTCTTGTTGGGTACCTCGATACCTACAGCCGCCTTATTGGGGATAGGCGCCTCGATTCGCACGCCTGCAGCTGCAAGGTTGAGCGCGATGTCATCCACAAGATTCGTTATCTTCGATATCTTGACACCGGGGGCAGGCTGCAGCTCGTAGCGCGTAACTGACGGACCGCGGCTGACACCGACTATCTTTGTCTGCACGCCAAAGCTCTTGAGCGTTTCGACAAGAGTTTCTGAGTTGCGCTGTATCTCATTATCAATGTCGTGCTGTGTGAGCTTCTTCTCGATAGGATTGAGCAGTGTCATCGGAGGAAGCGTATATACATCGCTGAGCTTGATCTGATCGTTATCAGCAGGTGCAGGCTTTACTACAGGCGCGGTAACGGGCTTCGGTTCAACTGCAGACACGGCCTTTGCAGGCTCCTCCTGCTTTGTTACCTGTGGTATCTTGCCGGACATTGGCTGGGGTGCAGGAACTGTCTGCTGTACAACATCGTCGATATCAAAAGGCAGCTCAGCCTCATCAGATGTAGACACATCACTGAGCGGCACATCAACTATCTCCTTCACAGGCGTTACGGTGTCAGGCTCGGAGTTAAAGCGGTTTATCGCATCAATGATGGGAACAAGCTCGCCGTCCGTATCTTCCAACGGGTCGCGCTCCTCGGCTTCTGCTGCTGCGATAGTGTCCTTGTGTTTCTCCATGATGAAATCCTGCAGCGCTTTCATGTACTCGCGGCTGTCCTCATGCTGCTCCTGCAGTATGTTTGGCGGCTCGGGATCCTTTTCCTCTGCATGGGGCAAGGTCTTGCCCGCTGCATCGGGAGTTATGTCAGCAGCGCGTGCAGCCCTGACATCCTCGTCAACGCTGTGCGCTATCCTGCTGAGGCGCTGTGCATTCTCGCGTTCTTCGTTTTCTCTGTCGATCT
>SVMQ01000302.1 GCA_015067375.1 Oscillospiraceae bacterium
TGCGGTGAGCGCTCCAGCCTGAGATCCTTGCAACGGCAAAGATGGGCGTGAACAGCTCGCAGGGCAGTCCCAGCATCCTGTAGATAAGACCCGAATAGAAGTCCACGTTGGGGCTTACGCCCTTGTACATCTTGCGCCTGTCGGAGATTATCTCGGGAGCCATTTTCGCAACCGTTTCGTACAGCGCGAACTCTTCCTCGAAGCCCTTTTCGATAGCAAGGTCCTTTGCGCATCCCTTGAGGATATCGCTTCTGGGGTCGGACTTTGAGTAGATGGCGTGACCCATGCCGTAGATAAGACCTGCATGGTCGAATGCTTCCTTGTTAAGCAGCTTTACGAGGTAGTCGCGTATTGCGCCCTCGTCCTTTGTGTTGATGGATGCCTTCATGTCCTCGAACATACGCACCACCTTGATGTTCGCGCCGCCGTGACGAGGGCCTTTGAGAGAGCCGAGCGCCGCCGCAACGGAGGAGTATGTATCAGTACCCGAAGAGGTAACGACGTGGGTCGTGAATGTTGAGTTGTTACCGCCGCCGTGCTCTGCATGAAGCACCAGCGCGAGGTCGAGTATCTCAGCCTCAAGCTGGGAGAACTCGCCGTTTTCGCGCAGAAGGCTGAGTATCGTTTCGGCAGTGGAGTGTTCGGGCTTTGGATGGTGGATGAACAGGCTCTTGCCGTGGTGATAGTGCTGGTAGGAGTGATAGCTGTACACCGCAAGCAGGGGGAACATCGCAATGAGCTGCAGGCTCTGTCTGAGGACGTTTGCGACCGAGATATCGTCGGGCGCTTCGTCGTAGGAGTACAGCGCAAGCACGCTTCGTGAAAGGATGTTCATCATATCCTTACCGGGTGCTTTCAGTATCATATCTCTTACAAAGGACGGGGGAAGTGTGCGGTAGCCTGAAAGCGTCTGTCTGAACTTTGCAAGCTTTTCTTCGGTAGGAAGCTCGGAAAACAGCAGCAGGTAGGTTATCTCTTCAAAGCCGAAGCGGTTGTCCTTGCGGAAGCCTGCAACGATGTCACGCACATTTATTCCGCGGTAGTAGAGCTGACCCTCGCAGGTGATCTCGTTTCCGTCCGCGTCGTGATCCTTTGCTTTTATACGCGATATTTCTGTAAGACCTGTGACAACGCCGTTTCCGTTCATGTCGCGCAGGCCGCGGAATACGTTGTGCTTGGGGTACAGGTCGGGTGTGATGTGGTTGTTTGAGGATGAAAGTTTAGCAAGCTCCTCAATGTACGGTGTGATCTCTGAATAGTTCATATCATTCTCCTTTCGTTAACTAATTCGCAAAATTCAAATATACACTTTTATTATACACTACTCAGCGCGATAAATCAACTGTAATTTAGAGGTGAAAACTAATCTTTGTCGAAACAGCCGAATTTTGCTTGTGTCAACTATAAAAAATACCCGAGATGAATCTCGGGTACAGTATATCAGAGCCTGCCTGTTGCTTTCAGATGCGCAATAAGCTCCTCGCAGATGCCTTTAAGCTCTTCGGGAAGCGCATCGGCATTTATTTTTGTGACCCTGTAAGGCTCCAGATGCAGATGTGCATTGAATATCTCGTCAGGGTGGATAAGTCTTAGGTTTTCTGATAATTCTATAATATAATGCCTGTCGGCGGTGTCGGAGGTGCTGCAGAACATCACGACGCCGAAGCCGTCCTGAAAGCCGTTGCGGAATCTCACGATATCTCCGTCGTGGAGTATACACGGGTATCGCACGTCGTTGCACAGACAGAGCATATCGCATTCGTCGCAGTTGTTATGGCAGTCGGCAGGGTACAGCGCATCGGAGTCAAGTCCTGAGAAGTATCTTATCTCGTTCAGCCTTTCGTCAAGCTGCACCTCTGCAATATAGTCCTCGTCGTAATGCTGAGGCTCGCTTATTATGCGGCGCTTGCATACGCTGACATCAGAGCGTTCTGTCAGCGTGACAGAGTATTCCTTGCAGAACCATTCAGCCATCTCGCGTGCTGTCTGATATGAGCCACATAGATAGCGCTCCTCGTAAGAATTCGGCTGTTCTTTTATCTTAAGCTCGTAAACGCAAGCGCTGTTTTCGTGAAAGAGAGCCTTTATCTCACCAAGGTAGTTAAGTATGTTCAGCGCGAATTCACGCGCCGTATCTGAGAGGGTCGAGGCACATTCGTTCAGAAGCTGTGTGCGCATTTCGCAGTCGGCGGCGAGGCTATATGCCATTTTTACAAGGTCGCCGTCCGAAAAAGGGAAGTCGTGCGCCTGTATGTACGAGCGAAGCTGGTTTTCGGGTATCTGCTCTATGAGCAGCTTTTTCAATTCTTCTCGCTGCATTTATTACCTCACGATCCGGGAGTCCATATTGAACACCAGCTTCCATTTGTTGTCCGAAAGCCTCCATGTGGAGGTTATGTGGAACTCGCCTTCAAGGTCAGCGTTGCTTCTGTCCGCAACTGTAGTGGAGATGACGTAATGCACCTGACATATATCAGACGTTTCGAGGATCGTTTCAAAGGCGGTTATCGTGTACTGTGCAATATCGAAGTCCTTTATCATCTCGGCGTACTCCGCGCCGCTGCAGCGATAGCCGCCGCACACCATGACCGCGTCAGCCGCCACCAGCTCAGAGAAAGCCGCTGCATCCCTTTTTCGGGCAGCCTCCCACATTTT
>SVMQ01000031.1 GCA_015067375.1 Oscillospiraceae bacterium
GCCTGCCTCCACGGTAAATTCGCGCAGTCTGCTCCTGTCGAAAGCGTCCAGTGCGCCGAAAAGCCGTTTGAGCTGCTCCGCCGACAGAGTTGTGGGCGTGCCGCCGCCGAAATATATCGTATCAAGCGACAGCCCAAGTGCCTTTGCCGTCTGAGCGGTATCCTGCAGCTCCCCGATGAGCCTGTCGAGATACTCATCCATGCGCGCCGCCGCCTTGTCTACCGAGTGCGACACAAAGCTGCAGTAGCTGCAGCGCGTCGGGCAGAATGGTATGGACACATACAGGCTATAGGAGTTTTTCGGTATCTGCTTTATCAAGGGCTGCTGTATGCTGTCTATCGTCCTTGACAACGCAAGCTTCTCCTTTGACACCAGCAGCTTTTCACGCGCGTCCTCGTCGGAATACTTCGCAAGCACCTTTACAGGGCGCACGCCCGTCAGTATGCCCCACGGCATCACCTTGCCCGTATACTCTGACAATGCCTCGTACAGCAGCACGGAGAGCATCCGCTCCTGCTCCTTTGGTGCTGTGTCACGCGGCACTTTATCGCTCTTCTCATAGCTTTTTCCACCTATGCACAGCTGTACAGACAGCGCTACCGCGTCGCCGCGATCCTCAACCTCCGTCAGGCAGAAATCATCCTGCGCCTGTGACTTGTCCGTTGACAGTGATATCTTTATCGGCGGAAAAAAGCTGCGGAATATCCGCTCTATCTCATACTGGAATTTGTGGTTGCAGAAAATCAGCGTCATAGCTACCTCGTTATGTATCCTTTCGTTTCAGCAGCAGTATGCTCTGCCGCTGCACCGATATCTTTCTCTTTGCGCTGCTCAGTGCAGCAGTGCCTGCGCGCTCACCGTCGGCAAGCACCTCATACTCACCCTCGGGCAGCGCCATTACAGCCGCCCTGCGGTGAGGGTTTACGGCAAGTATCAGTCTGCCGATATGCGCGGCAAAAGCGCCACCGCTGAGGTCGTCAAAGCGTATCTTACGCACCTGCTCCGCGGTCGTCATGCGAAGCTCGGGGAATGCCTTTCGGACAGCGATAAGCCCCCTGTAATAGTCAACGATGCCGCGGTATCTCGTCACATCATCCCATTTAATACAGTTTACGCTGTCGGGGGACTTGTAGCTGTTTGCGATATAGCCGCCGTTTCCGTCAGGCTTTGTGCGAAGAAGCTCCTGTCCCGCCTGAAAGAAAGGTATGCCCTGTGACAGCAGCACCAATGCCGCGCCAAGCCTGTTTACCCTTTTCCGCTCTTCCTCGTCAGCTTTCGGCATAGACAGCGCCAGCTTATCGCGGAATGTGTGGTTATCATGCGCCTCGACATAATTCACGCTGCTTGTCGGCGCTTTTGCCCAGCACTGCCGCTCAGAGCGGTATATCTCAGGATGATACACACCGCCGCACAGCACCGATTTGATAAGCTCCCTGCGCTCCTTTGTATATACTCCGTTTATGTAGCCGCAGTCGCGCTCATTAAACACCGAGCCTTTCACTCCGTCGCGGAAATCATCCGAAAACATCGCAACGCCTGCCGTTTTATCGGCATGATGCTTCAGCGCGCGCCGCTCCTCAGGCAGCGGAGATGCACCGCCTGTCCACCCCTCGCCATACAGGATGATATCAGAATTTATCCTGCGAAGCTCCCTCGCGCACAGGTCAAGCGTTTCTATGTCCATAAGTCCCATAAGGTCAAAGCGGAAGCCGTCAATGTGATAGTCCTGAGCCAGCGCACAAACGCTGTCACAGATGAAGCGCCTCACCATCGCGCGCTCCGTCGCAAGCTCATTACCGCAGCCCGAGCCGTTTGAATACTCCGCTCCGTCGTGGCGGTAGTAATAGTGCGGAAACAGCACGCTGAACGGTGAATCCTCCACGGTATAGGTATGGTTGTACACCACGTCGAGGATGACGCCAATGCCGTTTTCGTGCAGCGTGCGCACCAGTGTACGAAGCTCTCTGACGCGCACTCTGCCGTCACACGGGTCGGTGCTGTAGCTGCCCTCAGGCACATTGTACAAATAAGGGTCATAGCCCCAGTTGTAGGTCGGCTTCGCCTCGTCAACGCTGCCATTCTCCATAACGGGAAGCAGGTGTATATGCGTCACGCCAAGCTCCCTGAGGTAGTCAAGACCTGCCTTGTCGCCGTGAGTATTCCTTACTCCCTCCTCGCACAGCGCAAGGAATTTACCGCGCGCTTTGAAGTCTGCATTCTCGTCCATCGAAAAGTCGCGGACGTGCAGCTCATATATCACCGCATCCACGGGACTTTTGCATTTTACGGGGCGGTCGCTCTCCCAGCCGTCAATGCTGACGGAGCTTTCGGAGAATATCATGCCGCGCTTTCCGTTAAGACACGCGCTGCGCGAATAGATATCCGCCGTGCTTCGCACATCGTCACCGAAACGCACAGCATAGGTGTAGTACATTCCGTCAAGGTCGCCCGAAACGGATGTACGCCATACTCCGTCCGCGCCCTTTTTCATCACGACGCGGCGCTCAGCGCGCTTCGTGCTGCCGCTGCTGTAAAGCTCCAGATGCACCTCATCCGCAAGCGGCGACCACACCGAAAACTCCGTCTTTTGTTCTGTATACGCCGCGCCGAGCCTGCACGAGCAGGCGTATCTTTCATCTATCGCACTGATGTCCGTCATAGCTTCTCCTTATAGCAGCTCGTCAACGATATCCTCCAGACTGTCGCGGATGTCCTCCGCGTCGCCCTCCAGCACATCACAGCCAAACTCGCCGCAGGCCTCGTCCAGAGCCGCCTCGCGCACGCTGTCCGGCAGCAGCACTCCGTAAGCCAGCTGCTGATGCGCCGCTCTCACCGCGGGGTATCTCTCCATAAGCTCCGCGTCTCTGACGATGCTGTCATCCGTAGGTATCAGCCCCAGCTTATCCAGCCGAAGCAGCTGATTTTCCCTGTTGCTGAGCCATTGCGCAAGCTCGTGAGCGGTCTGACTGACCTTGCTTTCGCTGTTCACTCCGACAAGAAGAAAGCCTGCCGCCGTGACAGGCTGAACAGTGCTTCCGTCAGAAAATGTTATCGCAGGCAGCTTTGCCGTGCCGAAGTCCTTGCCAAGTGAATTAGCGATAGCCGCCGCGCTCTCTCCGTCAGATACCGCCGCTGCAAGCTTTCGGTCGGCAAACCCCGTCTTTATCGCGCGCACATCCATATCCGCAGCGAAGCCCTCGTCCTCCGCGAGCGCCACCACAAGCTCCGCCGCAAGCTGTCCGCTCTCCGATGAGAATGACTGCGGCTCCTCAGGTCTGCAGCCTGCCGCAAGGAAGAAAGAGCTGAGATAGGCTCCGTCAGTAAGGTCGGCAGCGAAATTCACCTTGCCGCGGTCCAGCTGCTTGTCAAGTATCGCGGTAAGGTCTGCCGCCTCGCTGTCGGTCAGCAGCGCCTTGTCGTAGTACAGAAAGCACACATCCGCAGCGCACGGGTATGCGCGAAGCTCCGCCCCGTCTGTCGCCGCCCCCGATACAAGTGTGCCGCAGCTTATCGCCGCAGCATCCGCATTATCCAGCACGCCTGCCTGTGACAGCTCGTGCAGCCGCGCCGACGGAAAGAACAGTACATCCGCCGCCTCATGACCTTTCAGCGCCGCCACTGTCATCTCGCTGTCGCGCATCTCCGCAAGCACTATCGAATAGCGCCTTTCGGGATGCAGGTCGGTGAACTCCTTGCACATCTGCGTAGCAAGCTCCATGTGACCCTCGGGTATCCACACCCTGACCTGCTCCGCCTCGGGCAATACCTCGACCACCGAAGCGGCAGGGTCTTTCGCCCTGTTACAGCCGCACAGCATAAGCGCGGCGCATATTATTGCAGTTATCCGTTTTCTCATACTATCATCCTCCGATGATAGTATTGACGTCATGCGCGGTCAGTATACCGCATCAGACAGGAAGCATGCCGCTTCTCAAACGAGAGCGGCGCTCCTTTTATCCCAGCACCAGTACAAGGAATGTCCACAGCACCCACGGAAGCGCGGAAAAGAATATGTATTTCACTGTTCCCACTGCACCGTCAAGCTTTCTGTAAATTATGATATTTATTACCACAGCAACAGCAACAGCGACCGCCATCACCGCTATCATTCCAACGATACCCGTAATCTCGCCGAGCTTCAGCGCGCCGAGCGCCGCGAACATCGCAACAAAAAAATTCAGACATGCAACGCCTGAAGATGGAGTTATCCTTCTCATTACGATACATCCGTTACAGATATGGATTTGTGTCTTTCTCAAACGAGAGCGTGGTCGAATCTCCGTGACCCGAATATATCCTGTAGTCGCCCTCGATAGCCGCTATTCTGTCCAGCGACCTGCGCATATCCGCGCCGCTTGCGGAGTAGCCGTCCGTCCTGCCGATAGAGCCGCAGAACAGCGTATCGCCTGCAAATATCACATCCCCACAGAAAAGCAGACAGCAGCCTGCCGTATGCCCGGGGGTCGCCATCGTGGAGAACTCTATGCCGCACGCCGAAAAGCTCTCGCCGCCCTCGAATGTACGGTCAAGCGTCACAGGCTCAAACTCCATATAAGGCATGAACGCCGCCCAGCTTTTCGCCGCGCTTCTGAACATCTCTTCATCCAGCTTTGTACCGATGACCTCGCAGCCCGTCTGCCTTTTAAGCTCAGGCACGCCCGCAAAGTGGTCGAAATGACCATGGGTCAGCACTATCGAGCCGAGTGTCAGCCCTTTGCTTTTAAGGAACATCAGCACCTCTGAGCTGCTTGCAGGGTCGATAACCACAGCCTTGCCGTCCTCGCCCTCGAGGACGTAGCAGTTGGTCTGTAATGCGCCGAGGGGAAATTCATATATCTTCATTTGAATGCTCCTTTTACAGAAAGATAAATTGAAATCTGACTTTCACCATTCGATATTACTATACCAACTTTCGGTCGATATCATCAGAATCCAAAACAGAAATATTCTCATAAGGATAACTACAAAGCACACTATCCAGATACTGAATTCCACAAAAATATTTACAGATGGATGTATTCTTAACTGCACACTTGTGCTCATTCACATTATCAGCTAGATTCCATGGACATTGTGAATTTCCAAAATCAAGATTACTGAAATCAATATCCATATTTGCTCCAATTAATTTCTTGACCCTATTATCCATTGTGCTTCCCTTTCAAGCAAACCCAAAAGTCCTGTTTTCCGTCACATTTTGATTATCTATATTCCGCCTTTGTGCCTGCCAAACGCTGTTGACGTAGTAGATGGCACTTTATCGCTCGCCTTACTTCTTGGTTATTTTAGCGCCGCCCTTAGTCCTGTTATACGACTCCGTTGCGTTGAAAGCCTCTATCAGCCGTTTTTCGGTCTTATTAAGCTTCTTCACCTTGCAGGGGATGATGCGCACATAAGCCTCCATGCCGTACTTGATATCCGCGTACACGTCGCCCTTGCCCTTACCGCAGAAGTGATTGTGCACCCTCTGACAGACGTTCACCGACTGACCTATGTAGATGTTGTCGTAGCCTTTGAACCGCCCGAAATGCACTTTTTTCTCGAATATCATTATGACGTAGCAGCCCGAAAAATCGTTGTATTTGTAGCCTGTGCGGTTGCCGTCTGCATCCTCCGTGCGCCAGTTTTCCTCAAACTCGGTGTAGTGTATGAACCTGCCCGAGCGTATGCGTTTGCGAAGCCGCGCATTTGTAACGCGCCTGCTGTTCCTGACTATGATATACAGCAGCACCAGCGCACACAGCGCCGCAATCAGCCAGATATGCCGCCCTGTCAGCTGCATTACTGCTTTCCTGTTCTCTCTACCGAGATAACGCCAGGGACTTTCTTGACCTTTACCATGATATTAGTCAGCTGCTCCATGCCTGCCACCTCGACAGTTACTACGATGTTTGCATTGCCGTTTTTAAGCTGATGCGCGTTCATCTCATGTATCGGGATGTGGTTGGAGGCTATCGCTACTGTTATATCCGCGATCATGGCTGTTCTGTCCTCGCAGATGATGTCGATAGTCGCGCGGTAGGTGGAGTCATCCACGCCTGCCCAGCTTGCCTTTATCCAGCGCTCCTTGTTCTCCTCGCTCTCCATGTTGTTGATGACATTGATGCAGTCGAGCTTGTGTATCGAAACGCCGAAGCCCCTTGTCACAAAGCCGATTATCGGGTCACCCGGAAGCGGATTGCAGCACTGCGCGAACTTCACAAGGCAGTTGTCAACGCCCTCGATGATTATTCCCTTGCGGCGGCTGCGGCGGTTGTTCTCCTCGATATTCTCGAATGCTTTTGTGGGAGAGTTGTTCTGCTCCTTCTGCTGGCGCAGCTGCTCCTCCTTGATGCGCTGTATTATTTTGGACAGCGATACTCCGCCATAGCCTACGGCAGCATACAGGTCGTCGATGCTGCCCAGTCGCTGGCGCTCCGCGATAGCAGAGAGCATATCCGCTTCGGGGATGATGCCGTTGCGCCTGAATTCGTGTTCAAGATCCATCTTGCCGCGCTCGATGTTCTCCTCGCGGCGCTCTTTCTTGAACCACGAGCGTATCTTGCCCTTTGCTTCGGAGGTCTTTGCGATATCCAGCCAGTTTCGGTTGGGGCCTGCATTGGCAGAGTTGGAGGTGATTATCTCAACGATGTCGCCCGTCTTTACCTTGTAGTCAAAGCTCACCATCCTGCCGCCGACCTTTGCGCCTGTCATCTTGTTTCCTACCTGCGTATGTATCGCATAGGCGAAATCAATGACCGTAGAATCCACAGGCAGCGAGATGACATCGCCCTTGGGCGTGAACACATACACATCATCGGGCGCGAGGTCTGTCTTGATAGCGTCCGCAATAAGCTCTACATCATCCGCCTCCTGCTGGCGCTCCAGTATCTGACGTATCCAGTCAAAGCGCTGCTCGCCTGCGGCATTCTTGTTTATACCTGCCTTGTACTTCCAGTGTGCGGCAACGCCGTATTGTGCGGTGTTGTGCATCTCGACCGTGCGTATCTGCACCTCAAACGGGATGCCCTCTCTGCCGATAACGGTGGTGTGCAGCGACTGGTAGCGGTTAGGCTTAGGCGTCGCAATGTAGTCCTTGAAGCGATACGGTATCGGTCTGAACATATCGTGGATAACGCCCAGAACATTGTAGCACTCTATGACCGACTGCACGATAACGCGCACCGCGTAGATGTCGTATATCTCGTCAAAGGGCTTGTTCTTGACATACACCTTTTTGTAGATGCTGTATGTGGATTTTACCCTGCCCTCTATCGACGGCTCGGGCTTTATGTCGGTGATGCGCTCTCTTATGCGGCTCTTGATAGTGTCGATAAAGCGGTCGCGCTCCTCCTTGTGCAGCTCCATCAGGCGCTCTATCTCCTTGCAGCCGTAAGGGTCGAGGTAGTGGATAGCGATATCCTCCATCTCCTCCTTAACGTCGCTCATACCAAGGCGGTGAGCGATGGGCGCATAGAAGTTCATCGTTTCGAGCGAGGTCTTGCGCTGCTTGTGGGCAGGACGCGCGTCCAGCGTGCGCATATTGTGCAGTCTGTCTGCAAGCTTGATGATGATGACGCGTATATCCTTGGACATAGCCATGAGTATCTTGCGGATATTCTCGGCCTGCTGCTCCTCCTTGGTGTTGAGCGGCACCTGTCCTATCTTGGTAACTCCGTCAACCATCAGCGCAACATCATCGCCGAATTTTTTGCGGATATCCTCCAGCGGTATATCAGTATCCTCCACCACATCATGCAGCAACGCCGCGGCGATGGTGTCGGTATCCATGCAGAAATCCAGCAGGATAGACGCAACCGCGATGGGATGCGAGATGTACGGGTCGCCCGAGGAGCGCATCTGTCCCTCGTGCGCGTCATTCGCGAGGTTGTACGCCTTCATTATTTTTTCAAGATCATACTGCTTATCGACTGCTTTAATACGCTCAACAAGCTGTTCTATGGTCGTACACATCATGGTGAACGCCCCTTTCTTTATCGGCAGCACCTGCCGCCGTGATAGATTTATGTAAGCTGCGCTTTAAGCTCAGCCAGAAGTCCGTTTGCAAACAGGTCGCGCTTTTCGCTCTGAGGAAGTATCTCGCTGCGCTCGGCATTGACAGACAGCCGCACCATGCCAGCCTGCGCGAATGCGTCCATTGCGATGCGAAGCATACAGTAGTTTATGCCTCCGCCATACACGCACATATTCTCTGCGGACATCCTTGCGCCGTCCCTTTTTATCATGTCGTAGATACCCTTTAGCGCCTCCCTGTCGGGAATGACCCTCGGGGCAAGCCGGCTGTCACAGCCCTCGCCGCGGATAAGCTCCTCATAAACGCGCTGCGCCGCAAAGAATCTGTCCTCATTGAAGTCGGACGGACGTACCTCAAGCGCTTTCAGATTGACCGACCTTGTGCCGTTGAATTCGTTTATATCAACTGTCGCCACGATATCTACGCTGCTGCCTGCCTCGGCATAAAACTCCGCATACGGTATGCGGAAGCCAAGCACCTTTATCACCACTCCGCCGCTCTCCACGTCAAAGCTGGTAAACCTGCCCTCTTTGAGTGAGCGCTTGCTGCGCACGGTGCAGTTTTTCAGCATGAATACAGGCTGTCTGTTGCCCTCTCCGAAAGGTTCGAGTCTGGACAGCAGCTCCACGTTTTCAAGCGTCAGCATCCGACCGTCCACCTGCATATCCGCGCTTACGGAATATTCGGGCATCTTGGGATAGCAGCGCTTGCAATACTCATAAACGCGCTCGCGGAATTCCTCTGTCCTATCCGCCGCAAGCGAGAAGCCGCCTGCTTTCGGATGACCACCGAATTTCGTCAGCAGGTCACCGCAATTTTCAAGCAGCTTGTATATAGAAAATCCGTCGATGCCCCTCGCTGAGCCTCTGCCCTCGCCGTTTTCTATGCTGACGACGAACACGGGCTTGCCGTACCTTTCAAGCAGCCTTGAGCTTACGATGCCGATTATGCCGTGATGCCAACCCTCTCCCGAGACCACGATAACGCGCTGCGTTATGATGCTCGGGTCAGCTTCTATCTTCGCCTGTGCCTCGGCAAGCACCGTACTCTCCGCTCTCCTGCGCTCGGTGTTCAGCAGTTCAAGCTCTTCCGCAAGCAGCGAAGCCGTTTCGGGCGTGTCAGCAAGCAGCAACCGCACCGCCTTGTCGGCGCTGTCCATACGTCCTGCCGCATTGATGCGCGGACATACGGAGAATGCAAGCGACGACGCCGTGACATTCTCAGGCCATACTCCTGCTGTTTTAAGCAGATGCTCCAGACCGATGTTCTGACTGTTTCTGATGTTTTCAAGTCCCCTGCGGACGATGTAGCGGTTTTCACCTGTCAGCGGAACGATATCCGCGATCGTAGCTATCGCGGCAAGCTCCGCATACTGCTCCATGACGAACTCCTCGTCCTCCTCAAGAGCGCACAGCAGCTTCAGCACCACGCCCGCACCGCAAAGCTCCTTATAAGAGGAGTTGTCGTCGGCGCGGTGAGGATCGACGCACGCGCCGCACACGGGTATCTCCTGCGGCGGCAGATGGTGGTCGGTTATCACAAGCTCCACGCCCTGCTCCTGCAGAAACAGCGCTTCCTCAGCGGCAGAGATGCCGTTGTCCACGGTTATCACAAGCTCCGTGCCGTTTGCTATGAGCCGCTCGAGCGAGGGCTTGTTCATGCCGTAGCCCTCGGTGCGGTCAGGGATATAGAAGTCCACCTCTGCTCCCACAGCTTCAAGATAGCTGTACAGCATGACCGTCGAAGTAACGCCGTCACAGTCATAGTCGCCATAGACAGTGATCTTTTTTCCCTCGTCAAGGGCGGCGCGGATGATCTCCACCGCCTTGTCCATGTCGCGCATCAGATGCGGATCCGCAAGCTCGCTGCACGCGAAGAACTCACGCGCCTTATCCATGTTATATATACCTCGGCGCACCAGCAGTCCGCCAAGAAAATCTCCGAACTCACGCGCCATCTCTTCGCTGTGCGCAGGAGCTTCGGGCAAAGTCCATCTCTTCATATTATACGCTCAGCTCTGCCTTTTCTCCCAGCATATCGCCGTTTGCGTCAAGCACGGGCTGAATGAACTCCGCGAGGAACTCCGCGGTCTGCTCGGGAGCGCGGCCGACATAGTTCTCGGGAATGAGCATCTCCTCGATCTCTTCCTTTGTGATGTTGAACGCAGGGTCGTTCGCAATAAGCTCCGCGAGGATATTATCGCCGCCGCCCTTAACCCTGAGAGTAGCCTCGTGGCTGTGTGTACGCAGCAGCTCATGCAGCTCCTGACGGTTGCCGCCCTTTTCCACCGCCTTCATCATGATGTTCTCGGTAGCCATGAAAGGCAGCTTCTTCATCAGTCTTGCTCTTACCATCTCGGGGTAGACAACAAGTCCGTCTGTAACGTTCATCATTATATTCAGTATAGCGTCAACAGCAAGGAACGCCTCTGCTACCGCGATGCGCTTGTTTGCGGAATCGTCCAGTGTTCTTTCGAGCCACTGTGTGCCTGCTGTGAAAGCAGGGTTGAGCGTGTCTATCATGACGTATCTTGAAAGGGCGGTGATGCGCTCGCTCCTCATGGGGTTGCGCTTGTAGGGCATTGCTGACGAGCCTATCTGGTTCTTGCCAAAAGGCTCCTCCATCTCCTCAAAGCTCTGAAGCAAGCGCAGGTCGTTGCTGAATTTAGAGCAGCTCTGAGCGATGCCGCTGAGCGTAGACAGCACCTGACTGTCGATCTTTCTGGTGTAGGTCTGACCGCTTACAGGTACGCAGGCAGCAAAGCCCATCTCCTCTGCAATGGACTTTTCGAGCGCCTTTATCTTCGCGCTGTCGCCCTTGAAAAGCTCCACGAAAGAAGCCTGTGTGCCTGTCGTGCCCTTCTGACCGAGCAGTCTGAGGTTCTCGATGCGGTAGTCTATCTCCTCAAGATCCATCAGCAGATCGTTCATCCACAGTGTAGCGCGCTTGCCGACAGTGGAGGGCTGTGCGGGCTGCAGGTGTGTATAGGCAAGACAGGGCATATCCTTGTATGTATCGGCAAACTTTGCAAAATTCGCAAGCACGTTCACCAGCTTCTTCTTTACAAGCTTCAGCGCGTCGCGCATGATGATGATATCAGTGTTATCTCCGACATAGCAGGATGTCGCGCCGAGGTGGATGATAGGCTCCGCCTTGGGACACTGCTTGCCGTAGGTGTAAACATGAGCCATAACGTCGTGGCGCACTACCTTCTCGCGCTCCTCCGCCATAGCAAAGTCGATGTTGTTGATGTTAGCCTCAAGCTCCTCCACCTGCTCCTGTGTCACGGGCAGACCGAGCTTCATCTCGCCCCTCGCAAGCGCTACCCACAGGCGGCGCCATGTGGTGAACTTCTTGTCAGCGGAGAAAAGATACTGCATCTCCTTGCTGGCATAGCGTGTGCAGAAAGGGCTTTCGTAGGTGTTGTAGTTTCCTGACATGATATATAGATCTCCTTTTGGAAAATAATTAACGGTAATAACGGGCATACTTACCCTTATATGAATAAATACTTTATTATTGTACCATAAAACTGCAATTTATACAAGTGTTTTCAGCAAAATACCGCTTGACAGCATGATATTTCGGGCGTTGTTCTGGACAGGTGAAAGGATGCGGCTTTGCCGAATAATGCCGTTTTTGTATATCCTGCACAAAAGAAAATGAAAATATCGCTATACTTTTGTACACCTAGTACCTTGCAAAACAAAATACCTTGTGGTAAAATAAGATTACAGAAACAACAGGAACAGGCAGGATCGCCGAGTTCCGTTTTTTAAAAGCCAACTACCTTGCGAAACAAAATACCATGCAACACAGGAAAAAGGAGGTAGCGCATGAACTCTCAGCTCAAGCGCGGTACATTAGAGCTTTGCGTACTGTCCATACTGAGCAGCAGCGACTGCTACGGATATGAGCTTGTAAACAAGATCTCTGAATGTATGCACGTTACAGAGGGCACGATATATCCGCTGATGAAGCGACTGAAAGAATCGGACACCATCGACTCCTATATAGTGGAGTCACAGGAAGGCCCTCCGCGAAAATACTACAAGATCACCGATACGGGCAAGACAGAGCTCAGTCGGCTATCAAAAGAATGGTTTGAATTTGTGAAAAGCGTAAACGAACTTCTGAAAGGGGATAACGAGATATGACAGCAAGCAATAAGGATGATTTCCTGTTCAAGCTGCACACAGAGCTGCACAGAATAGGCGTTGACAATAACGAGGACATCTTCGCGGATTTTGAAGAGCATTTCCGCGCAAGCGCAGCACAGGGCTACACCGAGGAGGAGACCTGTGCAAGACTCGGTGATGTTAAGGAGATAGCAAGAAGCTATGTCGATATCGAAAGCACCGCAATAAACAGCATCCTCGCAAATGCGATAGAGGAAAGCCGCCCTCATGTAAGCCTGAAAAAGCCCGGCCGCGACGTGCCTGCCGCTTCCGCTCCCGCTGAAGCGCTTGCTCAGTCCGAGCAGCCCTCCGTCATCATGGAGCAGCCATCGCCCATCCGCGAGATAACACCCGAGCATATCGCGGTTGAGCCTGCACCCTCATCCGTCACCTCGCTGCCCAAGGTGAATATCTCAAAGCCTGTACAGTCCGAGCAGCCTGCCGCACAGGTGCAGCAGCCGACGCAGACCGCACAGCAGCCTCAGGCCACGCGCGAGGTCACTCCCCAGCACATCGCACAGGAGCCTGCTCCCACACAGAGTATGCCGCTCCCCAACTCCACACAGACCGCGAAGAGCGGCTCTACTACGCCGCAGGACACACGCACCGACGCACAGAAACAGTCGCGTGACACCTCGCATCAGGCAGAGCTTCCTCCTCAGACCGAGGCTGAAAAGAAAGGCTTCAGCTTTTCGGATATCAAGGGCAGAAACCTTGACATTAACATCGGCAAGCTGGTAACTCAGATATGCCTTGACATCTTCATCTACTCATGGGCGATACCTGCTCTCGGAAGCCTCATCGTCAGCTTTATCGGTGCGGCAGTCATCGGCACAGGCGGTGCGGCTATCGCGCAGTTCGCCTCGGGACATTTCCACATACTCAGCCGCATCTTCCTCGCGTCGGGTCTCGGCTCGCTCTGCGTGCTGATGTCCTGCCTCGGCGTAAAGATGGTCAAGGGCTTCATCCACATAATAAAATCCATCGTCATAGCGCACATCAAAGCGCTGTATGATCTGTAAGGAGGTGCGCACATGAAAGCTATAGTTCACTTTTTCCTGCCGCTGTGCATCTTCTCGTTCATAGCATTCGGTCTGTCGCTGATATTCCTCGATCACAACAACATCAACGATACTCTCACTGAGGAGATAACCGTCATCACCGAGGAGTTCTCCAATATCGACGTATCATCGGACGGCATCAACATCCGCGTATTCCCCAGCGACCGTCACGATACGGTAGTCTATGCAAACGCTGGCGCACTTGACGAGATATCCGCCGTGGTAGCAAACGGCACTCTCTGCATCGACTGCGAAAAGAACATAGATTCTTTCGATGACTTTGTCGATACATTCCGCGACAAAGGCAACAACTTCGTGGAGATAGCAGTACCCACAGCTGTCTACGACAGCATCACAGCCAAGGTAAACGCAGGCGTTACCGAGATCATCGGCATCTCCGCCGAGGCTGTCGATCTGCGGCTCAATGCAGGAGACCTCACCTTTGCCGCACCCGAGGGCTATATCACTCCCATGCTCTGCGCAGAGCTTAATGCAGGCAACTGCACACTGTACAACGCACAGTCCGAGACATTCACACTGGATCTCAGCGCAGGCAACATGGACATTTACGGTCTGAGCGGCAACGGCAGCATCGACATGACCGCAGGAACAGTTTCCGCAAACTTTGCAAGACTGGACGGCGACATCAATATCGACGCAAGCGCAGGCAGCGTAAACATCAACCTCCCCGTGGACGCATCCTTTGATGTATACTGTGAAAAGACCGCAGGCGATGTAACCATCAAGCACGGCAAGGTCAAGGATAGTCTTGACGACGGCGACAACAAGAGCGTGAACGGCGGTCAGTACGGCATAACCTGCGACCTCACCGCAGGCGAAGTCAACATCACCGACAACATCAAAACAAAGACCGCACCTGCCATCCCCGAAGCAAAGCCTGTTGAAACCGCTGACAGCACAGTTGCAGCTATGTCCGCCGCTGTCACGACAGCCATCCACAAGGAGCCTGTTATCAAAGCAGACGACGTAGAAGTATACGTTGACGAGGATGCAGGTCTTAGCTTCCCCTCCGTCAAAGTGGACGGCGACAATGTGAATGTTGACCTCGGCATAATCGAGGTAGACGTAAACTAACGAACTTTTACAACTGTCATAAACGCACACCGTAACGAGGGCTGCACGAAAAATGCAGCGGCAGCCCTCTACCACGGGTGCGCCAAAAATAAAGCCATATTTTGTAAAATAAGTCAATTTCTGAAAGGAGTAATT
>SVMQ01000303.1 GCA_015067375.1 Oscillospiraceae bacterium
GTGTGCGGTAGACCTTGCCGCTGTAGTCGGTTATCCTTACGTTGAAGGTGTTCAGCGGATGCATTACTACCGCAGTATGGGAATTATCGCCTGTGCTGATATACATCTCACCCGTGACACTTTTTATCTTCGGCAAGCCGCTCAAAACATCAGCATGGTCTTTTAGCTTTCCAGCCTGGGCGCCGTCAATAAGTGCCTCAAAAAGCTCAGACGGGCGCAGGCTCTTTGAGTACAGCTCCCAGTTAGGGTAGCCCGATTCGTACTCACCGAGATAACCCCAGCCATCCTTGCCGTTACACACGTCAAAAGCCCAGCGGTCAAGATTGACCGCATGACTTGAACGCACAGTAAAAAGCACTTCCTCAGAGGGTGTGTTATTTCCCGTGTTGACAGACGAACGCAGCGCAAAATTCCCCAACAGATCGGTACCGCTGTAAAAACCCGGGCTTCTTAACGACACTGCATCAAGATAATGCTCAAACATCGTTTCCTTGCTTTTGGGGATAACTGCCGCGGCAAATGCCGCCGCAACAGCAAGGCAGGCAGCCACTGCAGCGCGATGCGGCATCACCGCACGATCGGTGAATACCGTGGAATTATTGGGATAAGGTCTTGCAGTGCAGCACGCAGAAAGCAGATATGCCGCAAACAGCATAACGACTATCCACAGTGGCAGTCCCTGCGATGTTCTGGTTGAGAGTATAAGCGGAATAAGCGCAGGCAGCAACAGAAAACCTATCCTCGGCATGGTCACAGAAAAGTAGCAGCAGATAAATCCGATTACCACAGAGAAAAGCGCTATCGTAATAGCCGCGTGCGCCGCCGTAAACTTGGCCGACGCGGTGAACAGAAAGAAGATATAGCTATCCTCGCCTACAATGCCCCTCAGTGTGGCATTGCGCGCGAAATCGATAAACATATATGCCAGCAACAGTATAACGCCAAAGCACGCGGTCGTGAGTATTCCTGTCATGACAGCAGAGCCTACGGGCTTCTTGTGCAGCGAAAACAGCAGCATATACACTGTGGCGGTAGCAAGACTCATCATCACCGTACAGATAAGAAGCTCCTGCCTGCAGACCGTATACATGAGTGCAAAGCCGATCACACACGCATATATCATGCCGCAAATGGGGTCGGCTCCCCCGAATATAACTTTTTGTCGTTTTTTCATTATTTGTAGTATGAATACAGGCGGCAGAGCATCATTCCGTTGTACAGCTTGCGGTTTTTGTCTGCCTTTTGTCCGAATGTGTCCTCAAACTCCTCGTCAGGAGTTATGATATACAGCTGCTTTCCATCAAGCGGCAGCAGCCTTTCACCCATAGTGCGGTAGATATCACGCGCCTGCGACACCTCCAGCATACGCTCACCGTAGGGCGGATTCGTAATGATCTTGAGCGGCTGTGCAGGAGTTGCGAAATCCTTTATATCGCGCCTTTCGCAGGTGATCTTCACACCTGCTTTCTTCGCATTTGCAGCGGTCAGCTCCACGCACGCTCCATCCACATCATAGCCGAATGCCTTGAACTCCGTGCCGCGCTTTATCTGCTCTGCAGCCTCCGCGCGTGCTGTCTGCCACAGCTTTTCGGGGATGAACCCGAACTTTTCCGCAGCAAAGCTTCGACGCAGACCAGGCGCGATATTGAGCGCTTTCAGCGCCGCCTCGATAAGCAGCGTACCGCTGCCACAGAACGGATCGCAGATGATATCGTTCTCTCGAACACGCGCGATATCTATGATACCTGCCGCGAGAGTTTCCTTGATGGGCGCTGCGTTGCTGTCACGACGATAGCCGCGCTTGTGCAGTCCTGTGCCGCTGCTGTCGAGAGTGAGCAGCACCTCATCCTTCATTATCGAAAAACGCACCTGACACACTGCTCCGCTTTCTGGCATCATGTTCAGTCCGTATGCCTTGCAGAGGTTTACCGCCATAGCCTTTTTGATTATCTTCTGACAAGCAGGAACGCTCTTAAGCACGGAATTCAGCGAGTGTCCCGTATTCGGAAACGCGTCATATCTGCCGAAATAATCGGACAGCGGCAGCTTGCGGATGCCCTCAAACAGCTCGTCAAACGTCTTTGCCCTGAACTGGCCAAGCACTATACCCACACGCTCCGCTGTAGACAGGCAGAGGTTAGCCTTTACACAAACGGAAGCGTCGCCGCTGAACATTACACGTCCGTCGCTGACCGTGATATCCTCGCCGCCTATCTTCTTGACCTCAAACGAGAGGGTCTTTTCAAGTCCGAAATGGCAGGGTGCCATGTATCTGTATTTTGTCATCATCTTTTCCTTTCACCTACCTGTTACTGAGTTATATTGTACCATATAATTTGCGAAATGTCCATAATTAACACCGCATCACATAAAAAATATACCCAAGCAATTTTGCTCGGGTATATATGTCATTTCTTAGAGCTTGCTCCGATCATATCTGTCAGATGCTTGTTGCGCTCTATCACATATCTAAACAGCGGACAGCCAACCAGCGTTACCGCGATAAGCTCACCCGCGCCGACGGTCAGCACGCCCAGCCAATACGGCTGACTATAGAAGATGTACAACTCCACTGAAATGATCACAGCATTGCTTACCACAGGCAGCAACGAAGCGAGCCATATATTCCCGATGCT
>SVMQ01000304.1 GCA_015067375.1 Oscillospiraceae bacterium
CATGTACTCAACTACATCCTCGTTAAGACCGAGGTTGAGGATTGTGTCCATCATACCGGGCATGGATGCGCGAGCACCGGAACGAACAGATACGAGCAGGGGGTTTGTCTTGTCGCCAAACTTCTTGCCTGTAACCTCTTCCATCTTTGTGATGTACTCGTTGATCTCAGCCATGATCTCGGGGTTGATCTGACGACCGTCATCATAGTAAGCTGTGCAGGCCTCTGTAGAAATTGTGAAGCCCTGGGGTACGGGCAGACCCATGTTGGTCATCTCTGCCAGGTTTGCGCCCTTGCCGCCGAGGATCTCACGCATGTCTGCATTACCCTCGGAGAACAAATAACAATACTTCTTTGCCATTGGAATATTCCTCCTGAATTGTAATTTACGCCGCGGCCGCCGTGCACGACGGGACGAGGCATTTTTAACATCATTTGCGGTAAATTATACCATTTCAAAATGGCATACTTCGCCACATAGTCTATTATAGCAGATTATTCGGAAAAATGCTAGTCCTTTTTGAATTTTTCATAAACTTTTTTGATTGCAGCTGAACATAATATCCAAAAAGCTCACAATAACTGTATTTTTATGTCAGAACAACACGAGCGATGAAAACCACCAAGCCAAAACACAAACAGCCCTTCGTTCTACCGAAAGGCTGTAAGTATAGTTTAACTCTTGACCGATATTCCCATGGGGGATATCATTACGCACACTGTACCCGCAGGCAGCTTCGCCTGTACAGCGCTGTCAGTGTCGCGGAATGCAAGCCACTCGCGCAGCTTATGTACAGTAGCAGGCGAGGTCGCCTCAAAGCTGTCCTTGCCATGAAGCACAGTCACAGGACTGCCTTTCATGACCAGCTTCTGTGCCAGAGCGAATGCCTGTTCAAGACAGCCGCCGTCCGCACCCGAATCAAGCAGGATGTTCGTACTCTCTGTTCCTGTACTCTCATCCAGTCGCACCATAAGCCTCTGCTTTTTTGCAGACAGCTTGTAGTTGATGCGGCGAGGAGTATCACCATCGGCATATTCACGATGCTCATAACCGGGCGCTCCGCCGAACATTACCGACGCGCCCTCTTCGCACCGCTCGTTATCAGACGGCAGCACGCTCGGTGTGACCTGAGGGCCTGTATATTCTACGACGCGCGGCAGCACCGCAACTCCTGCCGACACATCACAGCGCTTTTTCAGCCGAAGTATCCACAGAAGATCCTCCGAATATGCCATGCTGACGACCGCTTTCTGCAGTCCGCATTCAGTAGGTCTGAGCTTTATCGTGACCGTCGAGTGATCTCTCAGCAACAAAGCGGTCTTTACAGTAAACGACTGACCGCAAAAGCTTCCCTCGAGAGTGAGATAGGGTATTATGCAAAAGCCCATCTTACGCACTGTCACATTTATCGCACATTCCTCTCCGACACTTGTAACTCCCGAGAATCTCTCTGTTTCGACCGTATATCTGCCATGCGAGATAATCAAAGTTACTACAGATATGACAAGCGCAAGGAGAAACGCATAGACCAGCGTCCAGCCAACGCTTCCGCTGATAAACAGCAGAAAGATCGCGGCGAAGAACAACACCTGAACAAATGTCACCAACGATGCAAACGTCATCTCATGCCTCGCTTTCTCCTGTACAGCTTTTTCAGACACTGATACAGCTCCTTCGTATCAACATCGGCGGCCTCGGAAGAATACATGATCCGTTCTGCAGCAGTGCAGATACGCTGAGCCTCATCGGGCATCGACAGCACGTTCGTCAGCACTCGCTGGGTTTCGCCTGTCGTTGTGCAGGATGCATCTCTGCCGCTCAGCTCGCAGGCGATATCCCGCGCACGAAGATACACGCCCTTTATGCACGAACGCTTGCCGCGCATCGGATATGTAACTGCAAACATCAGCCGCGACAACGGCTTGCGCAGTATAAGCACGATAAGAAATACTACCGCAGCGGCGGCTGTAACGACAACGACCGCCCCAAGCAGCCTGTCTGCCGTATCGTCCTGCTCCTGCACAAGAGCGTATCTCGTAGCATCGAATGTTACCCAACCACAGCCCGTGATATATATCTGAGTATAAGCATGGGCATTTTTAGCCGTTACATTATAAACTCCGTTCTCATCCATTATTTCGGGCGAAAGAGAGAAGCCCTCAACATAACGCGCGCTGAGTCCTGCTTCTCTTGCGAGCAGAGTCATGGCAGTTGCAAAATCACTGCATATTCCGCGCTTGCTTTCAAAGATGAAATAGGATGGGTCTGTGCTTTCGGGGATAAATTCAAGGTCGTAAACATACTCCTGCTCACCAAACCACTTTTCAATAGACATCGCTTTCTCATAGTCATTCGTGCAATGCTCGGTTATCTCCTGTGCAAGCTCCGCTATACGCTCATCCGCTGGATATTCCGCAGTGTTCTCGCGATAAGCCTCGGCATAATCATGCTCTTCCAGAAACGAACTTGCTGTGGTGTAGTCTATCACACCCTCGGCCTGAGCGTCCTTGATAAGCTGTCTGAAATCCACATCCTGCATAGCCGCCGCATATTCCGCACAGGGACGCTCGGCATTGAATGAGAGAAGATATTGTCCTGCATGGATATCGTATGCTGCAAACATCTCACCGCGCG
>SVMQ01000305.1 GCA_015067375.1 Oscillospiraceae bacterium
CACAGCTGATATATCTATCCATGTTCTGTGCTTTAGCTGTGCTTGGTGCAGTGGCAAGCCTCGGCATCTTCTATATCAACGAAGGTATACGGTGGTATTTTTATGTTCAGTTCACAAATCTGAGCAACTATTATTGCATGATAATAGGAATAATGGAGCTGGTACAGACGGCAAAGAAGAAGGATGACAGCTATATCAGCGTTGCACCGACATTCAAATTCATAGGGGTAGTCACTATCTCGCTGACTTTTATCGTGTTCAATGCAGCTTTGTCCACCGCGAGAGAGTATTACTACAATTTCCGCGTACAGAGCGTTCTGTTTCACATTGTGATCCCGTTAATGTACGTCGTTGGCTGGATATTGTTCTATGAACACGGAAAAAACGGCAGGCTCCGTCCGACTGCACCGCTTATTGCGGTCATCGCGCCGCTTATCTATGTGGTATTCATCTACATCCGTGCGTGGCTTCTTAATTATGACACCAATGTTCCGTATCTGTATCCATATTTCTTCCTTGATCCTGGGCTTTTGGGCATAGGGGGCGTGGCAAAATGGATAGGCTTACTGCTTGTATTTTTCATCGCAATGGGGTACATATATTTCGGCGTTGATCGTTTTATCGGTCATGTAAGGCATAAACAAACAGCTGAGATAGAGTTATAACAAATTACAGGCGTATGTTGTGCATACGCCTGTTTTCATATTTACCTTGAACGCTTGTCTGCGGAAATGTTCTTATTTCACATCTCCTTATACATAAACATGATAAACTCATTGTCAGCAAAGCCGTTTTTGCGATAGAAATTCGGTGCAGGCGCATACTTGTTGGTGCATAGTGTAAGTCCTGCCAGCTTTTGCTGCCGCACATATTCCTCTGCCGCATTTATCAGCATACTGCCATATCCGCTTCTCTGCAGCTCAGGCTGAATAAACATCTCGTCGATATAAAGCTCGCTGTCGTTCCACCATATCTTTTCGTGGGCGAACACCGCGCCGATCACTTTGCCATTCTCCTCAATAACAAAGCCGACAAATTTCTTTGCATCAAAATAATCCTCAAGATAAGCAACGCCTGTTTCGATCGTCCAGCGGCACTGCCACATATCATTGTTATATACCGCACACAGCAGCTGCGCACAGGCATGTATATCGGTCTTTTGCATTTTTCGTATCATAAGATGCCCTCCTTGATCATTCTATATGTCTTATCCCAATCCGCCTGCGCGTCGTCGATCACTATACTTTCCACATCAAGCTGAGATAATATCTCAAGCTCTCGCCTCTGCCTTTCTGAAAGACAGCTTATATACCCATCAAAGCCCTGTGCATTTATGCTCTTGCCGTAAGCGCCGTTGATATGATAATCTATAACCGCGTCAAGCCAGCCGTCGCGCTCACTTGAAGCCTTTTCAACAGAACTTCTTATATCGCTTGTTTTCAGATAGATGACAACAGGCGCAAAAGGCTTTATTATCTCTGCTATCTTTTCGATATACTCCTTTGATGCACTTATCGGAAAACCGAATCGCATCATAGTTTCACACATAGGATTCTGCAAAAGCACACAATTGAAGACATACACTGTATCTTTATCGGCGGTTTCTGCAAAGCTATGCCATTTTTCGAGCATAACAGGGTATTCTGTTTCCCACGGCAGAAAATCGTATAGCTTGTATTTCAGAAGCTTATCAAACGCTGCACCGTTGAAGCCTGAAAGCGGTACAACAAAACCGTTCTCTGTCTTTTGGGAAACAGATAATATCTTCTGCTGTTCATCCTCGCTGAAAGCAAGGATATCGCTTTCGCTCAGAAAGCTGTGAAACTCATAGTCGGCAGGATGCTCTCCTGTACCCTCGTCAATGCAGCAGACATCATGGTCTTTCTTTAATGCATCCGCAACAAATGCAGAGGTGGTGCTTTTTCCTGAACATGGCAAGCCCTCAATGATGTAAAGTCTGCTGCGCATACTGTCATCCTCCTTTGTCAGCTGTACTATTACTTTCGCTTAAGATCGATCGCCGCTTTTTTCGCCTGACTGCACAGATCCTTTGTCTGCAGCCTGTACAGCTTCCCGTCCTTTATAAAATTCGTTCCGCATTGTCTGAACTCAAAAGAGACATTTTTACGGATGCACTGCTCCCTTATATCCAGCACCCATGCATAATCAAGCGGTCTTGCATCGCGGTCGGATTCGCCGCCAACCACAACAAGCTCGATATCATCAAGATACTTTTCAATGTTTATCTGTTCAAGCAAGGGCTGGGCGGTTATACACTTATGCTTTATGGGAAGCCTGCTGAATATGCCAAGCTTATAGTCGGCATTTTTCTGGTTTTCGACAGTGCAGCATACAACTACATTCTCATATCCATCACCCCAGTCATCGGGAACACATTGCGCAAATCTGTCAATACGCTTTGTAAGGAACAAAAACGTGCAGTCCTGCCGCTCTTTTATCATCCGCCAGCATTCAGCGCGCCACTCGTCCGCTTCCTCAATAAGAAAATCAGTGGAAAAGCAGGTGTAGACGATACCTGCTTTCATTTTGTAATTGCCGTTTTTCAGCCGCTCCACAGGCTTTGCGATGTCCTTTGTTTTAACGATATCGCTCGTATCGACGCCACGCCTGGCG
>SVMQ01000032.1 GCA_015067375.1 Oscillospiraceae bacterium
GCTCATGAAGAGCCCCACCACCAGCCTGCACCACTTCGCGCGATACTTTGTCACAGTCTATCACAGTGAAACCGTTATCTGCAAAACATCTGCATACCGTAGTCTTGCCTGCTCCCGACATACCTACCAAAGCAATTATTCTATTATCTGTCAGCTTTATCATATCATTCCTTAACTATCCTGAAACCGGCGGCACGAAGCAGTCTGTTGTACACTGCAAGACCTACCCCGTCCTGAGATGGCATTTCAACAAACACAAGCTCAGCACCGCTGTCATCTGCATACCTTAAAAGAGAAAACAGGCGCTGTGCCTGTATTTCAGCGCACGCTCCGTAATCAATAAAGATTCCGTCATTCTCTGTTCCGATGCCGAGTGCGATAGTCCTGCCTTTTGCGTGGGTAAGACAATAACGTTTGAATGCATCTCCATGTTCATCAACGATAAATACATCGGCTTTTGGCGAATAGTGCTTGTATTTCATGCCAGGTGACAATACACGCTCGTCCGCCGCAGGCTTTGCGCTCACCGCTTTATCTATCTCTACCTCTGCAAACTCGGACAGCATTTCAGCTGTAATACCGCCAGGGCGAAGTATATGGATCTTATTCTCGCGGAAGCATATCACAGTGCTTTCCACACCGCAAGAGCATTCTCCCCCGTCAATTATCAAAGGAATACGTCCGTGCATATCATCATAGACGTGCTGCGCGGTAGTGGGACTGGGGCTGCCCGACAGATTAGCAGACGGTGCAGCTATCGGCAATCCACAAGCGTCAATAAGAGAGCGCGCTGCCTCGCTTGCAGGCATCCTGACTGCAACGGTATCAAGACCGCCGCTAGTTATGTCAGGCACTACATCTGATTTCGGGAATATCATCGTAAGCGGCCCGCCCCAGAATCTGTCTGCAAGACGAGAAGCGACCTCGGGTATCTCCCGGACAAGCGGTGCAAGCTGTTCTATTCCGCTTATGTGTACGATCAGAGGATTATCCTGCGGTCTGCCTTTCGCCGCAAATATAGAAGCCACTGCAGCTTCATCCAGTGCATTAGCGGCAAGCCCGTATACGGTTTCGGTGGGCATACCGACAAGTCCGCCGTTTCTGATGATGCCAGCCGCCCTTTCAATGCTCTCTTTGTTGTATTTTAATACTTCAGTGTTCATTAGTTTTCCTTTTGCTTTAGAAGCTTTGCTGTCTGATCGGCAAGGCGAAGCGCCTCAAAGATCTCATCACAATCACCGTTCATTATACTGTCGAGCTTATAGAGCGTGAGTCCGATGCGGTGATCGGTAACACGCGACTGAGGATAATTATAAGTTCGTATGCGCTCAGAGCGATCTCCTGTACCTACCTGTATACGGCGCTCCTCTGCAATCTGACTGTCGCGTGCGGTGAGCTTTGCTTCATAAAGCTTACTGTATAGCATCTTCATAGCCTTTTCCTTGTTCTTGAACTGAGAACGCTCCTCCTGACACTCTACAACTACGCCAGTGGGATTGTGGATTATACGGATGGCTGACTCGGTCTTATTGATATGCTGACCGCCCGCACCGCTTGAACGATAGGTCTGTATCGTGAGATCGGCAGGGTTTATGTCAACATCAACTTCCTCGACTTCGGGGAGGACTGCAACTGTAATAGTAGAAGTGTGTATCCTGCCTTGTGATTCTGTTTCAGGCACACGCTGAACACGGTGAACGCCGCTTTCGTATTTCATCTTTGCGTAAGCGCCCTCGCCCTCAATACTGAACGACACCTCTTTATAACCGCCAAGCTCTGTCGGATTGGAACCGATAACATCTATCTTCCAGCCCTGAGATTGTGCGTACATAGTGTACATCCTGTAAAGCGAATTTGCGAAAAGCGCTGCCTCGTCACCGCCAGCACCGCCGCGTATCTCTACGATAACATTGCGGTCGTCATCAGGGTCTTTTGGCAGAAGCAATATTTTCAGCTCATCCTCAAGCTGCTCCATACGTTCTTTGTTGACGGAGTATTCTTCCTGTGCAAGCTCGCGAAGCTCCTCGTCAGCGCCTGCTTCGTCAAGGGCGGATCTCGCGTCAATGAAATCGCGTTCAGCCTTTTGATACTGCCTGTACGTTTCAATAAGCGGAGTAAGGCTCTTGTATTCCTTCATCAGCTCCTTGTATAGTGCGTTGTCAGCGATGACAGTTGGATCGCTGAGCTTGTTATTTATCTCGTCATATCTGGCATCCGCCATACGCAGTTTATCTAACATGAAATACCTCCAAATTCAATTATAATGCACCTGAGTGCGCATCTAATCTTCGGAGTTTTCTGTTTCGCGTATGACTGATCTTATGTTCTTTTCACATTTGGAGCGTGCTATCATGAATACATGACCGCATCCCTTGCAGCAAAGCCTGAAATCCGCGCCGCTGCGCATTACCTGCATCTTATTATCACCACAGCCAGGGTGAGGCTTTTTCATAACAAGTATATCGCCCACTCTGATATCCATGACATACACCGCCTTTCAATACGCATACTATTATAGTATACCACATTCAGGCTGATTTTGCAATATATGAAAAGCTTTTTATCCGTAGACTTAATGTCGAAAAATAATAACACCAGTCTATGCGTTTAATGAATTGTATATAATAAGGCATAAAAAAACTCTGACGCTCATTCGGAACGCTGACCATGTTGAATGAATAAATTTTTGCAACATAAAAATCGGGCAGCCAACGCGAACGTGAGGGCTTTTTGCGGTAGCAAAAACGCAGTGCCATAAGTGCACTGCGAGCCGAGCGTTTGCCATTTGAAAATAGATTTTTTAAAGTTTAACATTGGAAGAGAGGTGTTTGAAATATTTTTCATCCTCATATTCAAAGATTTCCTTGCCGTTTAACATATATGCGTGTAACAAATATTCAGTTGCTTTACTTGAGTTATTTGCTTCAAAAAAGCATTGACCCAGTCGCATATTAATAAAAGGATTAGAAAAACCATCAGGACAATTGTATGCATTAAAAAGATAGTGGATTGCGGTTTCATATTCCTTTTTCCAGAAATATGTATCGCCTATAGCTGTATAAATCCATACAGCTGCTTCCCATTGTTCAACAGGCTTTGGAAGTAAATTAAGTGCGTTTCTGTATTTTGTAAGTGCGTCATCATACTTGGAATTATCTACAAGCTCATCGCCTTCTGAACATAAAGCTGTGATTTCGTCGTAAAGTTTATCTTCTAATTCCATAATAGCCTCCTGAAATTTGATTGTACTTGAACTAAGTATAACATATAGAGGTAAGACAGTCAAGAAAAATAGCCAATCCAGAGTTTTGTTCGGATTGGCTACCCTATATCATATGGTCGGAGTGACAGGATTCGAACCTGCGGCATCGAAGTCCCAAACTTCGCGCGCTACCAACTGCGCCACACCCCGTTTAACTATAATATTATACACTAAAATACCAAGTTTGTCAACCCTTTCGCCTGCAAAATATTGAGATGTAAATTTTAACAAAATATTAGCAGGAAATATATTGACAATTGGTCGTTTTTGCTGTAAAATATTAATAACCTTGTAAACATGAAAGGAGATCATTGACATGGGTTTAATTAAAGCAGCAATCAATGCAGTTTCAGGCAATCTTGCAGATCAGTATAAGGAATACATTTATTGTGACGCACTGTCCGCTGATGTTTTAGCGGCAAAGGGTCACAAGCGCGTAGGAAATAAGGGTACGAACAAGGGCGACGACAATGTTATCACTGACGGCTCTGCTATCTCTGTAAACGAGGGACAGTGCGCACTTATCGTTGTTGACGGTAAGGTGAGCGAGGTCGCTGCAGAGGCAGGTGTATTTGAGTTCAAGTCTGACCTCTCCCCCTCTGTTTTCTCGGGCAATCTCGGCGATTCTCTGTTGAACTCCCTCAAGGATATCGGCGCAAGAATATCCTACGGCGGTCAGGCAGCGCACGATCAGCGTGTATATTACATCAACACCAAGGAGATCATGGATAACCGTTTCGGTACTGTTAATCCTATTCCTTTCCGTGTTCTTGACAGAAATATCGGTCTTGACGTTGACGTATCTGTACGCTGCAACGGTACATATTCCTACCGCATCACAAATCCCGTTCTTTTCTACACGAATGTATGCGGTAACTTCTCCGGCACATATTCACGCTCCAGCCTTGATTCCACGCTTAAATCCGAGATACTCAGTGCGCTTCAGCCTGCTCTCGGAAAGATATCCGACATGGGCGTTCGTCCCAGCAATCTTACTTCTCATACCCTTGAGATATGCGACGCACTTAACGAAGTGCTGTCGAAGCGTTGGGGCGATACACGCGGAATGCACATCGAGAACTTCAATCTCAATTCCGTAACACTTCCCAAGGAAGATCAGGATATGATCACCGATCTTCAGCGCAAAGCAGTTATGCGCGATCCAGGTATGGCTGCCGCAACTCTCGTTGAAGCACAGAGCGAGGCTATGAAGACTGCTGCTGGCAATTCGGGCGGTGCAATGATGGGCTTTATGGGCATGAATATGGCTCAGATGCAGGGCGGTATGAATGCACAGAGTCTGTTCCAGATGAACGCAATGCAGCAACAGCAGATGGCAGCACAGGCTCCTGTTCAGCAGCCTGCAGCTCCTGCACCCGCTGCACCTGTTGCAGGCAGCTGGAAATGCTCCTGCGGTACAGACAACACAAGTAAGTTCTGCCAGCAGTGCGGTTCGCCCAGACCTGCTGAGGCTTCTTTCTGGAGCTGCTCATGCGGTGCGCAGAACAAGGGCAAGTTCTGTCAAGAGTGCGGAGCACCCAAGCCTGCAGGCGCGCCTATGTTCAAGTGCGATAAGTGCGGCTGGGAGCCTGATGATCCCACAAAGCCTCCTAAGTTCTGTCCTGAATGCGGCGACGTATTTGACGCAAACGATATAGTATAATAAACAGATCCCGACGTTATATAGCGTCGGGATCATTTTTTAATTACACACCTTTTCAAGCTCCTCGCGCAACTGCTTGATAATGCGCTTTTCAAGCCTTGATATGTAGCTTTGGGAGATACCGATTTCATCAGCGACCTCTTTTTGAGTCTTCTCCTTTTTACCATTCAAACCGAAGCGCATCTCCATTATGCATTTCTCACGCGGTGTCAGCTTTTCTATTGCGTCATACAGTAGCTTTTTTTCAACTTCGCCGTCAAGATGCGCGTTAACGCTGTCTGCTTCGGTACCCAGTACGTCCGACAGCAGCAGTTCATTTCCGTCCCAGTCGATATTCAGCGGCTCGTCAATAGATACTTCGTTCTTATGCTGACTTGATTTGCGCAAGTACATAAGTATCTCATTTTCAATGCATCGTGACGCGTATGTAGCAAGCTTTATGTTCTTGTGTACGCTGAAAGTGTTCACTGCTTTTATAAGTCCGATAGTTCCGATTGAAACAAGGTCTTCCAGTCCGATTCCCGTGCTTTCAAATTTCTTGGCTATGTACACGACAAGTCTGAGGTTATGTACTATAAGAGTGTCACGAGCGGTCTGAAAGTCAGTTTCCAGCAATCTGAAGGTCGCTTCCTCTTCCTCATGCGTCAGTGGCGGCGGAAGGGTATCAGATCCGTTGATGTAATGCACATTTTGCTTTTGCGCTTTTGAAAAGTAATGCAAAAACGCATACAGCCCCTCGTATAAGATCTGCTTCAGGTATTTTTTCATATATTTTCCTCCGTTATAATGATATGATTTTCGGGTTGAAGATACAATCTGCTCCCAGCGGTCTTACGGTAACTCCTACTGCCGCCTCTGCCCCACTTCCGTTGATAGTCACATCTGCATCAAATATCGGTACTAATGCGTGTCCTGCAATAGTATCACAAGGTACAAGCCTTATTCCGTTGATAAGATCCGTCTTTCCGCTCAGATAGTTGCTGACGTTTTCCGGGATAAGCGATGAGATACTGTCCTTTGAACAGATTATAACCGGCTTTCCGCTGAATGGGTCACACAGACCGTTTCCTGTGTCTGCCTTACCGACCAATGTGACAGCAGTCCCGTTTCTGGCAATCGTTATCAACATCTCGGCAGCGGCAAGGTTTCTTTTATCGGAATAATAACGTATCAGCCTGATAAATGCATACGCGCATATCGTGACCAGCGCAACATAGATCAAAGGCACATCAAAGTATGCTACACCATTCCTGTAGAACATACCAAACGGAGCTGCAAATACCCATATTGCAAGCATCAGACCAGCATATATAAAGCTTATCAACATGAAGCTTAACAGCGCTATAACAAGATCCCCTGCCCTGCTTTTACCGAAAGCTGTCAAAACGACTGCAGCACCGCTTGCAAGCTTGATAAGACAGGATATAACAAATGGCAATTCCGGTGCAAGCACTGCTATGGAAAATATCGCCCCGACTGCAGCTGCCAGAATACATCTGCGTGGTGATATGACCTTGTGCAGGAATTTAGCTGTGCCGCGCACTAGAAAGTAATTTATGTACAGATCTACAGCGAGCAATACATCCACATAGATCGTCATTGACTCACCCCGTATTTAATTATACTGCAACGGACATGCGAAATATGTAAAAGAGCAGGCGAAAAACCTGCTCTTTTGGTGTATAAAAAACTAAAAGCGCACACAAACAGTCGAATCGACTGCTCGGTGCGCTTAATGATATTAGTCACGATTGAATTCCGCAAGCTCTAGACCCTCGTTCTTGTCAAGCGCCCACTTGATGTTCCATTCACTTGTGAATATCAGCAGATAATTGCCCTTTACATCCTGAATAAGCTTTGTGTCAGAGGTAAGGACGAGCTTGTTGAGTTCGTCAAGACCGCCTGCAACGTGCTTTTCACTTGTTATCCAGCGAATGTGCTGATAAGAAAGACCCTCGCGGATGATATCTACGTTGTACTCGTTTTTCAGGCGGTATTCCAGCACTTCAAACTGCAGTACACCGACAACGCCTACGATCACCTCTTCAAAGCCTGTCTGCGGCTCGGAGAATATCTGGATAGCACCCTCCTGTGCTATATGTGTAGTACCCTTGATGAACTGCTTACGCTTAAGCGTATCCTTTTGCCTGATTCGTGCAAAATGCTCAGGTGCAAATGTGGGTATACCCTCGAACTTTACCTTCTTCTTAGGCGAGCACAGCGTATCACCGATAGAAAATACTCCTGGGTCGAACACACCCATGATATCTCCCGCATAAGCTTCGGAAATGACTTCACGCTCGCTTGCCATCATCTGCTGAGGCTGAGAGAGGCGCATTGTGCGGTTGTTCTGAACATGGAGGACTTCCATATCCTTATCGAAGCGTCCGCTGCAGATGCGCATAAATGCTATCCTGTCGCGGTGCGCCTTATTCATGTTAGCCTGGATCTTGAATACAAAAGCAGAAAACTCCTCGTCAAAGGGATCGACAGTTCCGTCTTCCGTATTTCTGGGAAGCGGAGATGATGTCATCTTCAGGAAGTGTTCAAGGAACGGCTCAACTCCGAAATTCGTAAGCGCCGAGCCAAAGAATACAGGCGACAGCTTACCGCTGTTGATAAGGTCGAGATCGAACTCCTCGCTAGCTCCGTCCAGTAACTCAACATCTTCCGACAGCGTTTCATAGTTAGTCTGACCGATGATGCTTGCAAGCGACTCATCGCCAAGATCGACCTCGGTAGCAGCGACCTCACGCGAGCCGTTGTTTGCTTCAAATGAGATTATGCGGCGCGTTGAACGCTCATAAACGCCTTTGAACTCCTTACCGCTTCCAATGGGCCAGTTTACAGGATAGGTCTTGATCCCAAGCTCATTTTCGATCTCATCAAGCAGATCAAAGGGATTGCGCGCCTCTCTGTCCATCTTGTTGATAAAGGTGAATATCGGGATATTGCGCATAACACACACCTTGAACAGCTTGCGCGTCTGATTCTCAACGCCCTTAGCGGCGTCGATGACCATTACCGCGCTGTCAGCAGCCATAAGTGTACGGTAGGTATCCTCGGAGAAGTCCTGATGTCCTGGGGTATCCAGAATATTGATGCAGTAGCCGTCGTAGTTGAACTGCATTACAGAAGAAGTTACAGAGATACCACGCTGCTTTTCGATCTCCATCCAGTCGGAGGTTGCGTGGCGTGCGCTCTTTTTACCCTTTACAGCACCTGCAAGGGAGATAGCGCCTCCGTAAAGCAGAAACTTTTCAGTGAGTGTGGTCTTACCCGCATCAGGGTGAGATATTATCGCAAATGTGCGGCGTTTTTCAATTTCTTTTCTAAGATCAGCCATTGATGTTCATCCTTTTCGGTTTATAAAATATTATGCCCAATGAATTCTATACATACTTTAATATTATAAAATATTACCGCCTGATTGTCAAGATGTTTGAAACAATTATTTTTAGGCATTGCGCATACAGCAGAAAGGCACTTCCTTTTTATCGGAAGTGCCTTTGTTTATACGGACTGTGCAGTGTAGAGCTTGAAATAATCGCCTTGCTTTGCCATCAGTTCATCATGTGTTCCTGCCTCGGTTATGCCCTTGTTGGAAACATACATGATCTTGTCACAGTTGCGGATAGTTGAAAGGCGGTGCGCAATAATGAACGACGTTCTGCCCTTAAGCAGATGGTTAAGACCATTCTGCAGATAGCGTTCGGTCTTTGCGTCGATAGAGGAAGTAGCCTCGTCAAGTACAAGTATCTTAGGATCGGAAACGATAGTTCTTGCGAATGCGATAAGCTGCTTCTGACCCTGTGAAAGTCCTGCGCCGCGCTCGTTTACGACAGTATCATAGCCGTCCTTCTGTGACATGATGTAGTCGTCGATACCTACTATCTTGCACGCTGCTCTCACCTGCTCGTCGGTAGCGTCAAGATTTCCGTACTTTATGTTATCGCGGATAGTGCCGCTGAAAATAAAGCTGTCCTGAAGCATTATGCCCATCTGAGAGCGAAGTGATTTCAGCGTTACCTTTGAAATATCTGTTTCATCTATCTTTACAGCGCCGCCGTTGATGTTGTAAAAGCGCGAGATCAGATTTACGATAGTCGTCTTTCCTGCACCTGTCGGACCAACGAGCGCGATGCTCTCGCCTGCCTTTACATCAAAGCTGAGGTCTTCAAGGATGTTGATACCCTCCTCATAAGCGAATGTCACGTTTTCAAAGTGGACATCGCCCTTTATCTCGGGCATTTCAGTCGCGCCATCGATATCGTCAACTGTCACAGGCTCATCCATCATCTCGAAGATACGCTCAAGATAAGCCACGGCATTGATAAACGTATTCATCAGGTTAGAAAGGTTCATCAGCGGCTGCCAGAAGCGAGCGGAATAGTCAGTCATCGCCAGTATCGTACCTAGAGATATCGCACCGCCGAAGCCTATCAGACCAACGCCGAATATTGCTGCACGAACCACGATCGATATGATATCAGTGGTCGGCCACACCATGTTGGAGAAGCTGACAGCGCGCATCCAAGCCTTTTTGTAAGCCTTAGCGAGCTTGTCGTTTATCTCTGCATTCTCCTCTTCGCGAGTGAATATCTGTGATATCTTTACACCAACGATGCTTTCATGAAGATAAGCATTCATGTTGGAGCTTTTGTTGGATACCTGCTGCCATGCCTTGCGCTGATGGTTCTTGATGACCAGCATCACGACTGCAAATATCGGCAGACCTGCCATTGTAACCAGCGCCAGCTGCCAGTTAACAAAGAACATGAATATCGTGATGAAGATAAGGTTGAATATTTCAAGTATGAAGTTTATCAGACCGTTAGTCATAAGATCTGATATGGAATTGATATAGTTGATTATACGCGTGAGTATCTTTCCGTGAGGACGGCTGTCATAATACTCAAACGAAAGGCGCTGCATATGCTCGAAAAGGTCTTTACGGATATCGTATACGATGTCCTGACCTACTCTTGTCATCATCTTTGCGCGTATCTTTGCGAAAATAACGCTGACGCATATACAGGTAAACAGCGCAAGTCCGCTCAGCAGAAGCTGCGGTATAGTATCCGTAGATCCCATATAGTTATCTATCGCGTTCTGCACGATAAGCGGCGACATCAGACCTATAATAACGCCAATGGCGCTCAGAGTCAGGGATAACGCTATTCTTTTCTTATACTTAGCAGCATATACAAGTGAACGCTTCAAATGTCGTATGTCAAATGGGGTCTCAAGCTGTTCGTCAACGTCGAACTTATTTCTTGCCATGTGTTATCCCTCCTTACTTCTGAAGCTCATATACTTCGCTGTAATAACCGCCCTGATGGATAAGCTCGTCATGAGTTCCCTGTTCAGCGATCTTTCCGTTTTTAAGAACGATTATCTTGTCTGCATTTCTCGATGTGGAGATCCTCTGTGCTATGATTATCTTTGTGCATGGGAAATCAAGTGAATTCAGCGCATCCTGAATGTGCTTTTCGGTTTCAAGATCGACAGCGGATGTCGTATCATCAAGAATAAGTATAGCAGGCTTTACAGCGAGCGCTCTTGCAAGCGAGATACGCTGCTTCTGACCGCCCGACAGACCCACACCGCGCTCACCCACGATGGTGTCATATCCATCGCTAAGGCGGCGGATAAATCCGTCCGCATCGGCTGCTCTTGCAACCTTATATACATCCTCCTCAGGCATTGAGGTGTTGCCGAAGCTTATGTTTCCGTCGATAGTATCGGAGTACAGCAACACATCCTGGGTTGCAACACCGATATTTCCGCGAAGTTGTTCAAGCTTAAGATTAACTACGTTTATTCCGTCTACGCGCACCTCGCCGCTTTCAACGTCATAGATACGCGGGATGAGGTCGATAAGCGTCGTCTTGCCTGAGCCTGTTTCTCCCATGATAACAACGGTCTGACCCGGGTCGATAGTGAACGAAACATCGTCCAGCACCTTTGTGTCGCCATAAGAGAAGCTTACATGATCAAATTCAACACTTCCCTTAAAGCGCTCGGGACGATCGACCGCATCAGAGCGATCCAGAATTCTGGGACTTCCGTAGTATATCTCTATGATCTTATTTGCGGAAGCGGTAAAGCGCTGAAGATCGTTTACGATATTACCAAGAGTACGCATGGGGTTGGATAGCGTCCAGATAAGACCTGCAAAAGCGGTGTATTCACCGAATGTTATCCTGCCCGAAATTATGAACAGACCGCCGCATACAAGCATTACGACAGAAAGCGCCTGTGCTGTTATTTCAAGATAAGGGAAAAACTTCAGCCACATGAAAGCAGCATTCTTGTTTGCGGTGCTGTAATCCTTGCTGTGTACATCGAAACGCTCTATCTCATAGTCCTCGCGTGCGAAAGCTTTGATCACACGGTTGCCTGAGATATTCTCCTCGGCAGCGGTGTTCATCGTGGACAGCTTCTCACGCAGATTGACGTACATGGGGCCGACCTTACGTCTGAACAGCCATGTTATAAACATGATAACAGGTGTGAGCGAGATAAGGCACAGCGCCATCAGCCAGTCTATTGAGAAAAAGAAGACAAGGGACACTGTAAAAAGCACCACGCACTCCAGCATGGTCTTAATGATCCACGCGATAGAATGGCGCACCATTTCGATATCACCCGAAACACGCGTCATGATATCGCCTGTTCTGTAAAAGTTATAGAACTGCGCGTCCTGCTTCTCGATATTATCGAACAGCACCTTGCGGACATTGTAGATCAGCTTCTGTGAAGAATGCTCATACATCAGGTTGCCTGAATACTGTATGATACCGCGTATCAATGTAAAGCCTACCATTGCTATCAGCATCTGAATAAGCAGATCGGAATGCTCCTGCAAATTCTGTGTAGCATTTTCATTGATAATGAATGTGTCGGTTATCTGCTGTGTAAAGTACGGAGTTATGATATACATGGACTGGCAGATCACAGTCATAAAAAGTGCCACTATATAGATCGCACGACAGCCCTGCATATTCTTCCACAGCCAACGGAAAAGAAACATTATATCCCTCACTTCCTGTAATCGTTTTCTACACTGGAATAAATACGCGCCGCGCCTTTAATGACCGCACGGCACCTTAGTTATTATAGCAGATATTTACAAATTGTAAAGGGGGTTAACAAAAAAATATTGCACAAAAATATTTAGATACATTTGTGCAATATTGAATACTATAAAATTTCGCTCTTAATCTATAATTTTTCTATCCTATAATAAATACGATACATCTCCTGCACCGTATTTTCAAGGAAATAGTAATGCTTGATATAAGGTATCAGCAGTATAAGGAACAGCAAAGTCAGAACAAACAGCCCTGCCCCACCAACCGAAAGAAACATGAACAACGAAAGCAGAAAGAATATCGCAAACGCCAGAGTGACCAACAGGTGTATCAGGCGCTCATGCTGATATAATTCTATACGTTTCAGCAGCAAGGAGCGCTCGCGTATAAGCTCCTCGTCGGTGTGCTGCTCTTTCATGTAGGCGGTGATATATTCCATGTATTCGCGTATCTGCTTTGTCATAGATCAAACTCCTCCAGCGCAAGTGACGCTTCTTCCCAAACAGCCATCGCTTCCTCCTGTTTGCGGCGAAGCTCCTCTATCTCATTTGAAAGCTCCATAGCAAGCTGATAGTCGGTCAGGCCTGAAAGCTCCTCTGTCTTTTGCTCAATAAGTGCGTCAAGCTCGTCTATCTCCTTTTCGGCGCGTGATATCTTTGTGTTGAGCTTGCGGCGCTCGGACTCGCGTTCCTTTTTCAGCTTGTAGTCGTTGACTTTCTCGGTCTTTTGCTGCTTTTGCGGTATCGGCTGAGCCTCAACATTCTGCATCGTAAGAGCATACGCGTCATAAGAGCCGCGGTATTCCTTTACTCCATCGGGAGTAAGGTAGTATATCCTGTCTGCAAGCTTATTGATAAGGTATCTGTCATGCGAGATGATGAACATCGTTCCGTCGTAGTTCATGAGTGCATTTTCAAGAGCCTCACAAGAAGTAATATCAAGATGGTTAGTAGGCTCGTCCAGCAGCAGGAAGTTCGAGCCTGACAGCATGAGCTTCAGTATCGCGATACGCGCACGCTCGCCGCCGCTAAGCTCTGAAACGCTTTTAAAGACCGCATCTCCTTTGAACAGGAACGAGCCAAGCGCTGTGCGTACCTGTGTTTCAGTCATGCGAGGGTACATATCCCATATCTCGTCGATAGCGCGCTTGCTGTCATCCAGTCCTGCCTGTGCCTGATCGAAATAACCCATCTGTACGCGGGTGCCGTAGCTGTATTCTCCGCTGTCAGCTGTATACTGACCCGTGAATATCTTGAAGAGCGAGGTCTTTCCGCAACCGTTGCTGCCAAGCAGGAACACTCTTTCGCCCTTTTTGATGTCAATGTTGACATTGCGGAAAAGCTGCTTTCCGTCGAAGCCAAGACCGATATTCTTTGCAAAGAAAACATCGTTGCCGCATCCGTCGTTAGACTTGAAGTTGAATTTCAGCGCATCAGGCGCATCCTCAGGCTTGACAAGAGTAGCTTCCAGTCTGTCGATAGACTTCTGCTTGCTTGCGATGGTGACGTAATTATGCGCCTGATTCCAACGCTTCTGCTGGTCGATTATGCCCTCGATGCGCTTGATCTCCTTAACAGTGCTGTCGTATACCTTCTGGCGGCGCTCCATCTCTTCTGCTTTCAGTTCAAGGAAACGCGTGTATGCCCCCTTATAATCATCCAGATGACAGTTTTCAAGCTCTATCGTTCTGTTGGTGACCTTATCAAGGAAGTAACGGTCATGCGAGATCACGATATAAGCTCCGCGGTAATCATTAAGAAAACGCTCCAGCCACTCTACCGACTTGATGTCAAGATGGTTAGTAGGCTCGTCCAGCAACAGGAGATTTGCATCCGAAAGCAGAAGCTTTGCAAGCTGCAGCTTTGATTTCTGTCCACCGCTCAGAACGCTTACCGACAGCTTAAAGTCATGCTCATTGAAGCCAAGACCCGTCAAAGCAGACGCTGTCCTGCTCTTGTAGGTAAGACCGCCCTCGCGTTCAAACTGCTCTGTAAGCATGGTCTGACGTTCTATCAACTCAGCGCTGTGATCACCGCCGTCAATACGGTCGTGTATCTCTTCAAGCTCCAGTTCCATATCCTCAAGATGCGCAAATATAGTCAGTGCTTCATCATAAAGAGTGCGCTCTGAATTGCGGCAGGAAAACTGCTCCATGAAGCCCATTTTACAGCTTCCTGCAATATGGATACCGCCCTCGTCAGGTGTATGCTCACCTTTAAGCAAACGGAACAGTGTAGTTTTGCCACAGCCGTTGACTCCGACAAAGCCTACCCTGTCATTATCATAAATGTCGAAAGTCACACCCGAGAAAAGCTCTCTGTCAGCAAACGACATAGCGACATCATTTAAACTCATAAGTAACATTTTTATACCTCAGAACAAGCTATATCCACTGTATGAACGCGGTCTTGTCCGTT
>SVMQ01000306.1 GCA_015067375.1 Oscillospiraceae bacterium
CAAGGGCTACATCAACCCCAAGCAGTTTATGAAGATACTCGACAAGGAGCTTCCCGACAACTGTGTTGTCGTTGCCGATGTCGGTCAGAATCAGATATGGACTGCCGCCAATATCACTTTCAACGGCGGCCGCTTCCTTACCTCGGGCGGTATGGGTACTATGGGCTACTCCATACCTGCAGCGATAGGCGCAAAGGCAGCCGCTCCCGACAGAGAGGTCGTTGCGGTTTGCGGCGACGGCTCTTTCCAGATGCAGTTCATGGAGCTTGCCACAGCGCTGCAGCACGGCATAAACATCAAGGTCGTGGTGATGCGCAACAACTACCTCGGAATGGTGCGTGAGCTTCAGGAGCGCGGCTATGACAACCGCCTCACCGCCGTTTCTCTCGACGGAAGCCCGAGCTTCACCGGGATAGCTGACGCCTATGGCATAGAAAACGCACTGGTGGACAGCCCCGAAACGGCTGAGCAGGCAGTGCGGCGGCTCATCTCCTCTGAAAAGCCGATGCTCATCGAAGTCGCGGTGGAGGAGTACGAAAAGACTATCCTGTAGGAGGCAGACGCATGAAACATACGATATCAGTGCTTGTCGAAAATCAGGCAGGCGTGCTTGCAAGGATAGCAGGTCTGTTCGCGCGGCGCGGCTTCAATATCGACAGCCTTGCCGTGGGCGTGACGGACGACGTGAACGTTTCGCGCATAACCATCGTTGCGGACGGCAGCGACTACACCCTAGAGCAGATAGAAAAGCAGCTCAACAAGCTTATTGATGTAATAAAGGTCAAGACCCTGCAGAGCGACAGCGTCGTTTCGCGCGAGCTCGTGCTCATCAAGGTCGGCTGCACCGCAAAGCAGCGCGCGGAGATAATGAGCATCGTCGAGATAGCAAACGGCAAGATCTCAGACATCTCGAACACAACCATGACTATCGAGCTTTCCGACAGCAAGGAGAACCTCGCAAACTACGAGGAGCTTCTCCGTCCCTACGGAATAAAGGAGATAGTCCGCACAGGTACCATCGCTCTGCAAAAGGGCGAGGCTACCGTAAAGATCTAGTACAACCTCGCTGGGGACAGGAAAACTGCCCTGTCGGCGTCGAATATAATCTTTTAAAGGAGATAAAAAACAATGGCAAAGATCTACAAGAACGAATGCAACCTCTCCCGTCTTGACGGCAAGACCGTTGCGATCATCGGCTACGGCTCACAGGGTCACGCTCATGCCCTCAACCTCAAGGAGAGCGGCGTTAACGTGATCATCGGTCTGTACGAAGGCTCCAAGAGCTGGCAGAAGGCTGTTGACGCAGGCTTCAAGGTATATACAGCTGCAGAGGCTGCAAAGCTCGCTGACCTCATCATGATCCTCATCAACGACGAGAAGCAGGCTGACCTGTACAAGGAGAGCATCGCTCCCAACCTCACAGCAGGCAAGACTCTCGCATTCGCACACGGCTTCAACATCCACTTCGGTCAGATCGTTCCCCCTGCAGATGTTGACGTTATCATGATCGCGCCCAAGGGCCCCGGTCACACAGTACGCTCCGAGTACCAGATCGGCAGAGGTGTTCCCTGCCTTATCGCTGTACATCAGGACGCTACAGGCAGAGCATTCGACACAGGTCTTGCTTATGCGGCAGGCATCGGCGGCGCAAGAGCAGGTGTTCTTGAAACTACATTCCAGTGCGAGACAGAGACCGACCTTTTCGGTGAGCAGGCTGTTCTTTGCGGCGGCGTTACAGCCCTGATGAAGGCAGGCTTCGAGACCCTCGTTGAGGCAGGCTACGATCCCCAGAACGCTTACTTCGAGTGCATCCACGAGATGAAGCTCATCGTTGACCTCATCTACAAGGGCGGCTTCAAGATGATGAGATACTCCATCTCCGACACAGCTGAGTTCGGTGACTACGAGACAGGCAAGCGCATCATCACCGAGGAGACCAAGAAGGAGATGAAGAAGGTTCTGCACGAGATCCAGGACGGTACATTCGCACGCAACTGGATCATGGAGAACAAGATGGGCAGAGCGCACTTCAATGCTTGCAGACGCATCGAGGGCGAGCATCAGCTTGAGAAGGTAGGCAGCGATATCAGAAAGCTGTACGACTGGAACGAGGATTGATCCTATACTGAATAAAGCAACGGCGCGGTGAAAACTACCGCGCCGTTATTTTTTTACAACAAGACCGCGGACACAATATACTGTGTCCGCGGTAATTCACACTTGTTTTACTGCTGCCTTTATCACTGCAGATCAAAATAAAATCTGCTGCCCTTATAGCCGTAAGAAAGTCCGCGAGGCGAACAGCCGTATGCCTTGAGATCGTTGTATACGTCAGAGCCTTTATCTCCGACAAGCTCATAAAGCTGCTCAACGCACTTCTCGCTGCAGATCACCTCTGTATGCTTCTCGCCGCGCGCGTAGTTTGCCGCCGCCTGTACGAGCAGCATACTGTACGCGGTCCTGGCGCTGGTGTATACCGTGATGCCCTTAGCGTTGTAGTAGTTGTATTCATCCGCGGTCGCCTTTGGTATGCTCAGGAAATCATCAATGTCATGCGTCTGGCTTATCTGCTCTTCAGTTACGCAGAAGTAGGAGTAGATGCAGGAGGGGACTTCACCGATA